>CALJIY010000001.1 GCA_937973945.1 uncultured Saprospiraceae bacterium
ACATTTTCAATTTTCGACAAAATAGAGCGATTATTAGTTGGGAAGATCCTTTCAGTCCTTATTTCGATACCTCTTCTGTTTGGGGGCCTAGCCGTGGGCGGGAATTTTATTTAGGGTTTCGGTATCGGATTTTGGAGTAATATACAGCTCCTTCATAATTTCAGAAAATAATCGATATGACGCCACCCTATCCTGCGCATCGTAAATATTCGTTACCGCAATCAATTCTTTTACTTGTGTTTGTGCTAAAAACGCTGCCGTTTTTTCTTTGACCATTTCTTTATCCCCAACAAAGGAATACCGCAACATTTGCTGTACCGCAGGATGCCTTACTACTTCTCGCAAATCATCTGTCATTTCCGTAGGTGCTTGTAGGCGACCACGTTGATTGGTTAGGAGACCATAAATAGCACGCACAAGGGTTGTAAACATCCGCTCCGCAGCTTCCTCACTCTCTCCTATAATGACATTGACCGCCGCAATCGCATAGGGTTCTTTTAAAGATGCAGAAGGCTGAAACGCTCTATAATAAATGGCTAATGCATCCATTAAATGGGCTGTAGCAAAATGACTGGCAAAGGCATAGGGTAAACCAAGTCTCGCTGCCAAATGCGCACTATCCGTGCTAGACCCTAGTATATAAATAGGCACATCAACCCCTTCCGCAATTTGCGCACGCACGGAAGCCTGTGCATTATCAGTAGAAAAATACTGTTGAATTTGTTGAATCTCTTCTGGGAATTTATACACCGAATTCATTCTATCTCGCCGAATCGCAAAGGCAGTCGCTTGATCAGTACCTGGCGCTCGACCTAATCCCATATCAATCCGATTGGGATATAAAGCAGCTAAGGTTCCAAATTGCTCCGCAACAATCAAAGGAGCGTGGTTGGGTAACATAATTCCTCCAGACCCCACTCGAATAGTTTTAGTTCCACCCGCCACATGCGCAATCAAAACAGGCGGAGAAGCACTCGCTATACTTACAGAATTATGATGCTCCGCAAACCAATAACGAGTATAGCCAAACGCTTCTGCCTGTTGTGCTAATTTTAAACTATTATGCAACGTATCACTAATAGAATCCCCCTCTGAAACTAAGGCTAAATCTAAAATAGAATACGCTATGTTTTTTGAAATTTCTGACATAAATTATACTTGCTAATAAATATTACAATTCCTGATACACTTTTTATAAGAAATACCGTTTTTGAAATCGATCGTCGAGGTTTTTAACCTCGATGCCATGCGATCATCATACTGCATCGAGGTTACAAACCTCGACGATCCTATAGTCTTGAACTTGGACTTGATACTTGAGTTTGAACTTTAAATCCAAACAACTTATAATAATATCCTGCAGCCATCCCACCAATTAAGGAAAAAACGGCCAATATTGAAAAGACTTGTTGATGCCCAACTTCTCCAGGTGACTGATCCAAAAAATAACCAATGACTGGACCCATAAAAATATCAGGCGTATACCCGATCAAAGAAATAATACCAACAGCAGTGCCCGTCAATTTCATTGGAATTTGTCCATTCTCCATCACAGCAAAATACAAAGATCGCGCTGCATAAACACCAATAGAGACAATCAAAATAGATATAAAAAATAAGGCGGTGGTTGAATTAGAGATAATCCCTGTTGCAAATAATAAAGCTCCGAAAAAAGTGATAAAAAAACTAATCATTAGCCACATAGTAGTATCTGTCAAGTCTGCAATGACGCCTAAAAGCACACCAACAACTGGTCGAGCATATAATAATAAAGTACCGACTTGTGCAGATTCGATCTGGTCGTATAACATGACATCCTGAGCATACAGAGACAATATGTCCGTAATTTTATAGCCCACATAAGCACACAAGATAATGATGGTTAATAAAAGTACCGCTGGTAATCGCAATACTTCTTTTATCTGAGCTGTGGATATTTTTTCTACTATAATTTCCTTTTCTATTGTCCCATCTAATTTCAAAAAAAACCATACTAACATTCCTACGACCATAACCATTCCAATAGCTGCTAGAATCACATATCGAAAGGCTACTCTACTTTCAGCAATAGAGGCTGCTACTATTTCTGAACTTAAAAATAAGGAAAAGACTACTATTCCTAAGGTACCAAATATAGCTCCAACTAGTCCTCGGCCACCATCTAAAAAACCAAATGCTTTACCCTGAGCAGACGCTCCACCCCAAGCTCTAGTTGCCTTAATCATGGGTGCCCAAAATAAAAATATAGTGGTAAATCCCCAATAACCATATAGCATTCTAAGGCTCGTATAACTTGGAAAGCTAGCGTAAACTAAGCCCCCTAAAGCAGTCATCCATAAAGCAACAGCTATTAATTTTCGAGGAAGAAATCGATCTGCTAATGGGCCACCAAACAGATAAGAAAATAAGGCAACCATTCCATAGATTGAAAAGCAAAAACCCAACTGCACATTATCCAAGCTAAACGTATCCAGCACTGTAGGTCTAAATACCCGTGGTAATACAAATGGAATAATAAATACACATTCTCCTGCTAAAATTAATAATAGGAGATAATACCAAGGCGCTTTATGTTGATGCATAGAAGTTGTTTGAAAATGTATGCTGTAATTAGTAACAATTGCCTGTCCGACCAGACGGGCTCAATTCTCAGGGCGAAGCTCTAGTGGAAGCTAGAAATCAATGACCTGCAACTATTACATCCATTCATTTTAAACAACTACTAATTATTGGTAGTAAGAACTTTTTCTTACCAAATATATCTCTTAGTTCTACTTTATACTCCTACTTACCTATCCTGGATACTCCTCTATCAATCCAAATTGCCATAGATGGTATCGGAAATGCATGTAGTGAAATAGTTCTATATCTTCAAAAGGAAGCTCTCCCATAAAAGAAGCATAAGGAACATAATCTTGATTTGCTGCCCAAAAATCATAAAAACCTTGAATAGCAGCTGGCACGGCAGCGACTGCTGCTGCTAACGAGTCGTATTTCAACTTCGGCAAATCAGCTTTAGTTTTATCGCTAGGCCGATATTTCAGCACACAACCACCTTTAATAAATTTTTGAAAACCTAATTGTCTTGGATTGGCAGGAGATTCCCGTTCGCCTTCATGTTTAATGGTGGTATTTTTTAGGACGGAAACGATATGTTCCACCATATGTTGGGGAGTCATCAGTCCGAAGTTGCCTTCTGTTTCAGCAGTCAAATTTCCTAGCAATGCAGGCATTTGATTCAATAAAAAATCTCTTTTAGTAGTTTTCATTTTAAGTATTTAGATACAGATTTAATGTAAATTAAAATGGCTTTGTTTTCAAGTAATCCTGTTTGGATAGCATCACAATACGGTTTTTTTGGAATAAATTCTAATATTCATCAATTGATTATATGAATTAGTAATTATTTACTAAATTTGGCTCACCCTTAATTCCTAATTTAATTAGGTAATTATAGTAATGATACAAAATTTAAAACAAGCATTTTGTCTTAAATGCAAAATATTTTCTAATACTCCCTACTGCAATTCACTTTTAAAGAACTTCCTTTCACTTATAACAAAAATAATGAAAAAATTGCCTTTAACATTTGCAGCAATTGTAGCTGTAACTTTCTTATTTACTTATTGCCAACAAGAACAAGTAATAAAAGGAAGTCCAGAGCATATTGCTAATATCACCAATGCTATAACGGATGAAGCATTAGAAAACGCGGATGCTCAACAAGGAAACTGGCTTTCCTATGGACGAAATTATCAAGAAGATCGTTATTCCGAACTCAACCAGATTACCAAAGAAAATGTCGGTGATTTGGGTTTAGCCTGGGCAGAAGAACTGGGTACGAAAAGAGGATTACAAGCCACCCCTTTAGTCGTAGATGGTATCATGTATTTCTCTGGACCTTTTAATAAAGTGTGGGCCTATGATGTGCGTACAGGAGAAGAAATATGGCAATTTATCCATGATTATAATACCGATTCCAATGTAGATTTATGTTGCGGTTTTTCTAATCGAGGCTTAGCTCTATATAAAGGGGATTTGTTTATGGGAACATTAGACGGAAAGTTGCTTTCCATTAATGCTGCCACAGGTAAGAAGAACTGGGAAGTAATGACCATCCCTCCTAATCAAAACTACTCTATCACAGGAGCACCTAGAGTAGTAAAAGGCAAAGTTATTATTGGCAATGGTGGTGCAGAAATAGGCGCTAGAGGTTTCGTTACCGCTTATGATGCTGCAACCGGAAAACAAGCATGGCGATTTTATACCGTTCCGGGAGATCCAAACAAACCATACGAACACCCAGATTTGGCCGAAGCCGCTAAGACCTGGAAAGGCGATGAATATTGGAAGCAAGGAGGTGGAGGTACGGCATGGGATGCAATGGCTTATGATCCTGAGTTGAATCTATTTTATATCGGTGTTGGTAATGGCGCACATTGGAATAGAGAATTTAGAAGTCCAGGTGGTGGGGATAATTTATACCTGTCCAGTATCGTAGCTTTGAATCCTGATGATGGTTCCTATGTATGGCATTATCAAACGACGCCTGGTGATTCTTGGGATTATACGGCTACGCAACATATCATTCTAGCAGATATGGAAATTGAAGGGGCCAATCGAAAAGTATTGATGCAAGCACCTAAAAATGGCTATTTCTATGTTATTGACCGCGCTACGGGAGCATTCATTTCTGCCGACAATTTTGTTTACCAAAACTGGACAACTGGCATAGATGAAAAAGGACGTCCAATTGAGTCAGAAAATGCGAGGTACACAGATGGACAGGTACATTGGATTGCCCCGAGTACACATGGAGGACATAACTGGCCACCTATGACGTATAACCACAAAACAGGTTTAGTCTATATCCCAACTGCGAAAGAATCACAAGGATTTGTACAGACTGCTAGTGCCAATGATCCGAACGCTTTGGGAGGAGGTTTTAATGCCAATGTCTCTTTGAATAATAAATTATATCTACCCAATGTTTTTGACCCTAATCCAGAAGCACCTGTTCCGAATACGACCAGCGGACGGTTAGTGGCATGGAACCCAAAAACACAGAAGGAAGTTTGGGGTATTGATCAAGTAGGTATTTATAATGGTGGTTTATTGAGTACGGCTACTGGCTTATTAATGCAGGGAGATGCGGAAGGGATGTTCACTATTAGAGATGCGGACAATGGCAAGGTTTTAAAACAAATAGACCTTCGATCAGGGATTGTGGGTTCACCAATTACTTATATGGTAGATGGGGAGCAATACATCTCCATTCTAGTTGGCTGGGGTGGCTATTTAGCCAAGTTACATAAGCATGTACCCCGTATTCATCCAGGTACTATCTATACATTCAAATTAGGGGGCACTGCGGAATATCCTGAAAAGATGCCAGCATTTGAACATCCATTGACGGCTTTAAGAGATGATGCCAATCCAGCTCATATTGGAAATGGCTTTAATGTGTTCACAAGATTCTGTATCAGTTGTCATCCGATGCCTGGCGCGGGACATTCTTCCACACCAGATCTTGCACGTTCCTCTGATGAAATTTTCGATAATTATAACAAAATCATTTTGGAAGGCACCTTAGCTGCTCAAGGAATGCCAAATATGAAAGGCTTGATAACGGAAGAAGAGATTGCTAATTTGAAAAGCTATATTTTTTACTCCTCGAAAGTCCTAGGTACGGGGATGGACCCTAATGAATATTTGACGAGTATTGCTCAAATGCAATATTTAGCGGATCAGCAAGTGCAGATTAAGAAGTAATAAATTAAATATTGTTCTTTTTGCATTCGTCTAGCTTGTGCCAAGAGGCACAAAGAGCGATGAAAGAACCCTAGACAAAAAGCCAACCCATCCGCAAGCGGTTCGGGAATACATTCCCTCATCTCCGGTATTTTTGTCGAGCCTCCCGCTTAGATGTTGACCAAGCGGAACTTTACTCTCATATTGAAAAATATTTTTTACACTGTATATTAAACGCTAATAAAAATAGATTTATTCAAATCATACAAGTAGTTGACACTTTTAACGATGTTAAGTGTCAACTACTTAATTCGACTTATTAAAAGTTAGTATGATTCTTGCACTTCTTTGAGAAACAGCTTACTCTTTGTAAGCAATAAAGACATAAAAATAATCCACCCCTCCTTTCAATACTCCAATCATTTAAGCTCTGGAAATATTTCTTTTAATTAAATTCTTTCTTACCTCCCCGTATCTAATTTAATTCATACAATGAAGTTGTCCCATAATAGTAAGGTTTATAGTGTACTCCTATGTTTGTTGTTTTCATGGAGGGTTGCCGCACAAACGAATCCAAACCAACCAAATATATTGCTAATCATTGCGGATGATTTAGGAATGGATGTATTAGAAGGATTTCAGGTAGGTGGACAAAAAGCGAATACCCCCAATATCAATGCTCTAAAAGCTAGTGGTGTTACCTTTATGAATACTTGGGCTGCCCCAAAATGTACCCCAACTAGAGCAGCGATTATGAGTGGCAAGTATGGCGTCAAGACTGGGGTGCTCGGCACACCAGGCGACTTAACAACAGCCCATACTTCCCTATTCAAAGAATTAGACAACCAAACAAATGGGGCTTATGCTGGTGCCGTTTTCGGTAAGTGGCATCTTACTGGAAGAACCAATTATAACCATCCTTCCGAACATGGAGTAGACCATTACGAAGGTAGCTTTTCTGCTCAAGTGGATAATTATTATGATTGGACTAAGGTAACAAATGGAACAACTAGTCAAGAGACAGAATATGTAACGTCGAATATTACTACGGGAGCTATTAATTGGATTAATAGTCAAAATCAACCTTGGCTACTTTGGATGTCCCATGTAGCACCACACAGTCCTTTTCATGTTCCGCCGAGTGAATTAGCCTTGACTCCTGAAGATACTAATCTAGGAAAATACCTTGCTATGGTAGAAGCAATGGATACAGAAATAGGGAACTTATTAGCTAACATCCCTGATAACGTTTTGGCAAATACCTTAATCCTTTTCATAGGAGATAATGGCACCCCTAATGGCGTGTTACAGAATTATCCTACATCAAGGGGTAAAAGCTCGCTCTATCAAGGTGGTGTACAGGTACCTATGATTGCAACGGGCGCTGGGGTAAGCAGACAAAATGCAACCGAAAATAGTCTTGTTCATGCGGTGGATATCTATGCTACTATTTTAGAAATGCTTGGCGTAGAATTAGAAGGAGGCATTTATAATAGTTTGAGTTTTCAACATTTACTGACCAATACAGCAGGCCCCAAGAGGAGCTATAATTATTCAGAGTTAGATAGCGATTGGACCATCCGTACAGATCAATTCAAGTTAATTCAATTTGAAAATGGCACACAAGAATTTTATGATTTACTAGCAGATCCCTTTGAGTCTAATAATTTAATTAACCAATTAAATACTACTCAACAAACAATAAAGGAGGCCCTAGAAACAGAAGCTGCTCAAATAAGAACAGATTGGTCTTGCAATGATTTCATTTTAAATGGCGATGAAACGACTATTGATGACTGTGGCTCAACGACCATAGATCCTCCCTCAGATTGTGCCAATGACAATTCTTTAAGTACAACTAATATTGGTTGCTGTGCAACGCCATCGCATCCAAGTGCTTATCATGAATCTATTGAAAATGATATCAGAACCATCTATTCCAATAGTTTTCCCAACCATAGCTATTGTTATAATAGTGAACAGCAACAACCCGATCCTATCTATAAATTTTATGAAATAGATGCTACTCCAGAAAAGGCCAGCACAATTTCCTCTATTCTTAGAGATAATGGACGGCCACTCAGACATTATGGTATTGCGTTGAATGGCGTAATACTAGCCCCTGCTCCTGCTACTCCTTTCATTTTTGAGAATACGGAAACAGGCGAATTTAATTGGGATTGGGTATTCGAACCCACCAATAACCAAGGTAGCGGAAGTGAATTGGTTGGCCTCGATTGTGCCTCTGCGCATACAGGACCTCAAGGGTATCATTATCATGGCAATATGTTTGAGTACGTAGAGCAATTGCAAGCAGGTATCAGTATGACGAATTCATCACCTACTCAGCCTTTACACATTGGATGGGCATCAGATGGCTTCCCCATTATTTATCGATTTGGACCTGATGCAAATGGGGATATAAAATTATTACAACCTAGTTATCAACTAAAAAACGGAGATAGATCAGGGGATGGTATTAGCGCACCTTGTGGCGCCTACAATGGAAAATATACTAATGATTACGAGTATGTTTCAGGAGTAGGTGACTTAGATGCCTGTAATGGAATCGATGCCCCTATTACCATTTCTACAGTTAATGGTCCACAGGTATTTGATTATTATTATGTAGTTACAGAAACTTTCCCTCAGATTGGCAGATGTCTAACCGGAACACCTTCCAGTTCTTTCGAAAATAGTAATACCCCAATACAAAATCCTACTGACCAAGATAATGATGGCTATATTTCCACAATTGATTGCAATGACAATGATGCGTCTATTTATCCAAACAGTACAGAAATAGTTGATAATAATATTGATGAAGATTGCGATGGTAGTGATGCTACCTCTAATAATCGAATACTGGCTAAAGTATTTTTAGAAGGATTTTATAATGGCAGTAATGGGCTTAGCAAACATGCTGCACACCACCAATTAATTCCATTAGATCAACCTTTCCAACAAGCCCCTTGGCTATATACTGGTTCGGAGTCAACGACGTCCATTCCTTTAGATGTAGTAGATTGGATATTGCTAGTTACTCGGTCAGCAGATGGACAAATACT
>CALJIY010000002.1 GCA_937973945.1 uncultured Saprospiraceae bacterium
GAAAAAGCATTCGAATCACACGCATCAGAAGCAGAAGTAGAAACAGATGAGCTTCCTTCAGTATCTTCCGCTCCAACTTCCACTACCATTGATAATAGTAAAAACATTATAACAGGTGGCACAATCACCGTTGGCGGAGATTTGATCATAGGAGATGGAAATAGCAAAGAGGAAGAAGCGATTATGGATTTAGGTCCGGGTAATTTACTGTATGATATCCCCGATACCATGGAGCTTAAAAAGCCCAGTGTATGTAAAGTAAGAATCGCAAGTAACCGCAAGATTTTACTACAAGATATACAAACTACCACCAGCTCTATTATCAGAGATTTGAATAAGATAACAGAGGTGATGAGTGTGGAATTAGTTGATATTTCTGGTGGTATTAATTTCAAGATTTTAAGTGGTTCTTCTGAGGAACAATCGGTTGATAATGAATGGTATACGGAGTGGACTTTTTATGTGACGCCCCTAACTACAGGAAAGCATACCTTACTACTTCGACTCTCTGAAATAAAATTGATTAATAATAAAGAACGAAAACGAGATATTACATTTGAGGAAATAGTTGAAGTGGCTGCAGCTATAGGAATGACTAAAAAAGAACCAAGTAATTTAATGGAATTGAAAAATTATATAAAAGAAGAAGTAGTATTAGATTTGATAAAAGGAATTCAAGTCTATAAAAAATATATTCATCCAAACTCTTCTCATGTCAATAATCCAATAGGCTTAGAAAGTAGATATAATAGAAATCATAAAGAGGAAATGCTTGGCATTAGTAGCAAGGAAGATATTAATAAAACCTACAATCAAATTAGACATGCACTTCTGAGTTTTGTGGATGAATTGAAGGAAGAAGACGTTCAATTTTCCTAGGATAGTGTAATAGCTACTAGCGTTAACTTTTATAAGTTTTGGTCTTGAACTTGACACTTGAGTTTGAACTTTCTCCCTACTTATCCATCCGTACAATCTTAGGCAAAAAGGTACCCAATACATCCACTAAATCTGTCTGATGTCGCATCACCTCTTTAATGTCCTTATAGGCAAAAGGCGTTTCATCCAATCCGCCACCGATCAAACTTACTCCATGTTGTAGTAAATGCTTAGATAAGGCGTTATGGGTGGTAGAATTTTTAGCCTTCGTTCTAGACATTTTTCGCCCAGCTCCATGTGCAGCGGAATTCAAAGCATGCATTTCTCCCTTACCTTGTACGATATAGGCAGGCGCCGTCATAGAGCCAGGAATAATGCCTAATACACCTTTACCCGCAGGAGTTGCTCCCTTTCTGTGAACGACTACTTCTCTACCGTCTGCCAATTGTTCTTTCCAAGCGAAGTTGTGATGGTTTTCAATAGTAGCGATTGGTTTTTCGCCAAGCACTCGGCCCAAGCGACGATGTATATCCGCATGACAAGCAGAAGCATAATCCCCTGCTAAATTCATTGCTAGCCAATATTCTGCACCTGCTTCAGAGTCTAAGTCTAACCAAGCCAAATGCTTTGCTTCCTTGGGTAAATAACATTGTTCCATAGCTATTTGGGTATAATGCCTAGCGATATAGGCGCCGAAACCCCGCGATCCAGAATGAGATAATACGCCTATATACCTGCCGATAGGTAGCCCAAAACTATTATTCGCTTCACTAATTTCTACGACGCCAAATTCAACGAAATGATTGCCAGAACCAGAGGAGCCAAGCTGTTGTCGAGCCTTTCCCAATAATGGTTTTACAAATGAAATCTCCTTAAATTCGGATCTTTCAAAAACAGCATTATCGGGCGTTTGATCAAACACTTGCTGCCCAAAGCGCGTATTTTCCTTTAGTTTGACTAATAAATCCTTTTCGTTTTTGATTAGGAATTTTGGTGGATAATCATAAACAGTTAAGCACATTCTACAACCTATATCCATCCCAACGCCATAAGGAATCACGGCATTATCTGCAGCTAAGACACCACCTATAGGCAAGCCATAGCCTACATGAGCATCTGGCATTAATGCCCCTGCTACCGTGATCGGTAAGCGCATAGCAATGTCCATTTGATGAACCGTTTTTTCATCAATATTGACAGAACCATATGTTTTGTAGGTCATTGGACGATCAGCAATGGCTTTCTCTTCTCTTATTTCATCAGGAACTTCTACAAGTTCCTCTGCGACCCTCGCAAAATGTGGGTGGTCTAAATAAGAAGTTGGTTCTTCTAACACTGATTTTAATGTTGCTAAGACTTCTTCTAATGAAGACCGCTTACAGTGTTTCAAGGCCATATTAACTGCTAGACCAATCACTTTTCCTTCAGGATAACCTAATTTTAATAATTCCTTTCCTCTTATTTTTAGTTTTGCCACGTATTTGATTTTGTGTATAATTTCCTCTCCTACCAACTAAGGTACGCAATAGATAGTTCCCAAGTAGTTGTATTCTTGAATATTCGTGACAGCTTCGAGAAGACATTTTATATTATGAATATTCTAAAAACTTTATTTATTTATAAATATTTTTTAATTTAACTTATTCTCCTAAATACGCATAATTCAACGCGGATGACACGGATTTTATAGGTCGCCTGTATTAGATGTGTTCAGTAGGTCGAAAGCGTGATATACCTGTACGGTGACTGTCAACAACCTTCACGACCTACAAAAATCCATATAGCTACGAAGTAGCTCGCACTGGAGATAGAATGCAATTAGTAAAAAAAGTCAACGTCTAGATACACGACCTACAAAGATCCAAAAAAA
>CALJIY010000003.1 GCA_937973945.1 uncultured Saprospiraceae bacterium
TTCTTTGGCACTTTGTCTATATTTAATGCCTCTGTGGAAGTGATGATTCTTTTCTTATCGTAATTAAACGCAGGGGGCGTTACTGGTTTTGAGCCCGTAGCGATAATAATTTTCCCTGTTTCAATTGTCTCTTTAGTGCCATCGTCTTTGGCTATTTCAATCGTGGTAGGGGTTTTGATCGTCCCGTGTCCATGATGCACCGTAATCTTATTTTTTTTCATTAGAAACTGAATGCCTCCAACTGTCTGTGCGATTACCTCGTCCTTCCGCTTTATCATCTGCGGCATATTGACCTTTACTTTTCCTACCTCAATACCGTGTGTTTCAAAGGTATGCGTTGCATTATGATAATGTTCTGAGGAATCCAACAGTGCTTTAGAAGGGATACAGCCTACATTTAAACAAGTACCCCCCAAAGTAGAATACCGCTCTATAATAGCTGTATTCATGCCTAATTGTGCACATCGTATGGCTGCTACATAGCCACCTGGGCCAGAACCAATTACTGTTACATCATATTTCATAAGTCAATATTTTTTTATGTTTTTGGTTTTATTTAAAACACCACATATCCAAAAGAAGTTGCGATATTATCAATTATTGCGCATACTATAAAGGGCTTTGTAATGAAAAATAAGGAACAGACTCCGATTGATTTGAAATTTTACTGTTTTAACTATTTTAAACTAGCAAAAGAGTCGAGATCTTTATAATATTACAACATATTTAAATTAAAATAAATATGAAAAAATATCTACTACTTTTATTTTTCTTATATAGTATCCAGATAGTCGCACAAGAGAATTTCGAAGAAAATACTGGTGATCAATTCCCTATGTTTATTGGTATCTATCCAAGCGTATCTGCTCCAATAGGTGCCTTTAATGATAATATGAATAGGGCTGGATTTGGCGGTGGTATTGAGTTTCTAGTGAACATAAAACAATCTCAATTCTATGCTGGTTTTGCTTCTAATATTGCCAATTATGGGAATGAAACCTATGAATTCGTAGATAATGAGGGTTTTACCTTAGATTGGAAAACTAATTCTAGTTTGTGGGATAATCATCTGCTTATTCAATATGAGCCATTAATGCAAAAGGAGTTTCAACTTTATGTACAGGGGAAAATTGGGATTAATCACTTTTTTACGGTTACTAAATTAGTTGATGAAGAAACGGGAGGCGAAAATGAAGTATTAGAACGCTATGTGGATGGTAAGAGTACGACTTTTAGCTATGGCGCATCTGTCGGGGCCTTGATTCCATTAGATAAAGATTGGCATTTTATGCTGGATTTACGGGTCTCTTACCTAAGAGGTACGAAGGCTTCTTACTACTCTAAATTGAATAATTTTACGATTCTTGGGGATACCTTGGATGCTTTTGACTTGCAGGAATCTACTACGAATATGTTGCGGTTGGAAGTTGGGGTGTTGGCTTATTTGTGGGCTTTGTAAAAGCCTGCCTTAAAATACATAGCTAGACATAATTCAACACGGAGTTACTTCGTAACCACACGGATGACAAATGAGCAAACATCGTTTGCGAACCGCTTGCGGATGGGAGGGCTTGTAGGTCGTGAGTGATGTTGACTTTTATTAATTCACAACCAACTTCCCGCGCATCCAGCTATGCTCGCTTTGCAATTGAAAAAAGTAGAAACCATCCGCCACTCCACCCCTACTCCATTCATATTGATTGCTAGTAATATTGGTATGTGACGATTGTAAGCGTCCTGCTGCATCAAATATTTTCAAGGTGAAAACTTCTTGTTTTGGATTAGGGAAACTTAATGTAGTCGTACTAGATAATGGATTGGGTTGTACCTTAACAAATGGCGTTAAATCTACTAAAGGTATACTGGTTAGCACCGCATCTAAGCAATTTCCTTCGATGGTACTGATTGTTTGTTGATAGTTGGCATTTACTACATCTGTAATATTTTCAATACAAATAATCGGTCCTGTAATCTCCAGATAGTGTATCCGCAAAAAGGATTGATAAGTTCTTGATCTTTCGATAGTAGCCCCTTCCAAGGATAAGCCGAGTATCTCTCCTTTATTAATACTAGCTTGTAATTGTATCGGAAAATCCGGAACTAAATTTTCTACAGATTGGATGCTAATACCTTGTAATTGAAATTGATATCCAACTATTGGACTATTATTTTTAATCGCCACCTCTATTGTTTTATCAACTGTATTATGGCTTATTAATTGTAAACTAACCGTATCTAATATGTTCTGAATGCCCGCAGGAAAATCACAATGATCATGAAGTCCTTGTTCTTCATGTTGATGGGATTTTCCAAAATTAAGACAGTCTGATAATAGGGCTGCATCATATATACTCAATAGCTCATCTCCATTCAAATCAGTACAGGGTGTTGCTTGGGTTGCTTCCATAATCATAGAAAAATATTCCTGTACATCTACCCCATCTTGTTGATTATTTCCATCTATATCTCCAGTTAAAGCAGAGCCGCCACATAGCCCATTACAGTCTTTTTCCGCATCCCCATAGATTGTGCCCTCACAATCTACAAATACAGGACAATCAGCCTGTACAGTGGCTAATAATTGCCCAGAGGAACGATCTAAGCTTAAACAAACTTGACTCCAGTTATTCTCTAGATTCGTTTCTACTCGTCCTATTAAATCAGGTTGGTTGTTCCAATTGACTCGCGCCACAAAGGTATAATTGCCATCTGGGTAATCTGTTACATCTATCCACTGGCAATCCAAACTATGCAGATATTCATCGTAGCAACCTACTGTTAAACCCATATTACTACAACCATATTTACTAGTACCCGTGCTACAATTTAAATCCACCACGCAAAAGCCACTTTTAAAACCCGCTGGCAGTCGATTACCTGCTGCATCGAATAACAAATATTCGGCATAATTATCATAATGAAAATGATCGTGGCAATTATCATAAGTAAATTGATTACTCTCTAAAGTGGGCTTCCCTATGTAATAATCTTGTTGTCCTATATTTTCAAAACGAGTTGTAAAACGAATGACCTCTCGTCGACCAAAACCTTTTAAACAACCTTCATTGATTAAGCAGTCATCTGTATTGTTAATCGTATCTACTATAATACTGGATAAGAGTACATCCTGACGAATGCTTAAATCTGGTCCACTTGGGCAATCAGGATTTCCTTGAGGAATACAACTACCATCCGCTACCGTGGCTAAAGGATTATAATTACAGGACAAGGAATCCATACAACCTTTGATGGGCCCATTATAAATTAAGTCCCATTGGATAGCTTCCTGATCACAGGCATTGTTATGGTCACTAATTCGAATTAAATAACTTTTCCCGACGTCTAATAAAGCATTTACCTTTGCTTGTACACCACAGGCATCTTGATTATAAAAAAGAAAGCCTTCACTATCGCCTGGTTGGAAACTTTCGCAGCGATCATAGACCCATATTTGGGTGTCGCAAGTATTGTTACAAGTCGATATTTCATAAGTCCCTACAGAGTCTGGCGTAAACGTATACCAGGAATTGGCAGCAGGAGCGATATAGCTTCCTTCCACGACGGGTATTGCCTTTGAGCAAGTAGTGCCTTCTGTACAATTAATTTCTACAGATTCTGATTTGACAAATGCTCCATTGGCGGCTATAGAAGTGCCATTTAAAAACAACTCATATCCACCTCCAGGAATGCCATCGCCGAATCGATCAAAGATGGTAAAGGTCAAACAGGTTGTATTGGCTATGCAAAAAGTATCTCTATCTATTAGCATTCCAACATACACATCGGTTCCTACTCCACCTATTATTTTATCCGCATCACTTAATATCCAGGAGGTTTCATGACCAAAGCGATCTGTGTTAATTTCGACAACTAAAGTGTTTTGTTCTGGTGAGCAGTTTTGAGCAAAAATTGCAGAGAAAGGAATGCTTAGTAAAAGGATAAGGATCGAATGCCTCATAGGAATTTGTTGTAAAAATATGGAGAAGGCTTGGTAAGCTTGTCACCAAGAAGTAGTTACCACAAGGTAAAGTATCCTATCAGCAAAACAAAAAAGGGGAAGCAAAATTTGCTTCCCCTTTTTTTGTAGAGTTTTATATAAGTATGGATACCAACGAAATTAACGATTCATTGTTTGTAAAAATTCATCGTTACTCGTAGTACCATTCATTTGCTTTCTTAAGAACAACATGGCCTCATCTGGCTTCATATCAGACAAGTGATTTCTTAAGATAAACATTCGCTGTAAGGTATCTTTATCTAATAATAAATCTTCTCGTCTTGTACTAGACTTGGTCAAATCAATAGCAGGATACATTCGCTTATTCGCTAAAGAACGATCTAACTGTAATTCCATATTACCCGTACCTTTGAATTCTTCAAAGATCACGCTATCCATTTTAGATCCTGTGTCAATTAAAGCAGTTGCTAAGATCGTTAAAGACCCGCCATGCTCTATATTACGAGCCGCACCAAAGAATTTCTTAGGCTTGTGTAAGGCATTCGCTTCCACACCACCAGATAATACTTTTCCACTGGCAGGTGCTACCGTGTTATAAGCTCTAGCCAATCTCGTAATAGAATCCAAAAGGATAATTACATCATGGCCACATTCTACTAATCTTTTCGCTTTTTCTAATACAATCCCCGCTACTCTAACGTGATTGTCTGCTGGCTCATCAAATGTAGAAGCAACTACTTCTGCATTTACATTTCTCCTCATATCTGTTACCTCTTCCGGTCGTTCATCGACTAGCAAGATAATCATATACGTTTCTGGATGATTCTTACCTATGGCATTGGCTACATCTTTTAACAAGAATGTCTTACCTGTTTTAGGCTGGGCAACAATCAAGCCCCGTTGTCCTTTACCGATAGGTGTAAAAAGATCAATCATTCTTGGTCCCATATCCTTACCAGAAGAAGAGGAAGTAAGATTAAACTTCTCTGTTGGGAATAGTGGCGTCAAATAATCGAAAGGAACTCTATCTCTAATATCGTGAGGCTCTAAACCATTAATTCTTGATACCCTTAATAAAGCAAAATACTTTTCTCCTTCTTTTGGAGGGCGAATCGCGCCTCTTACAGTATCCCCTGTCCGTAGACCAAATAATTTGATTTGAGAAGGAGAAACATATATATCATCAGGAGAAGTCAAGTAATTGTAATCCGAAGATCTTAAAAAACCATATCCATCTGGCATCATTTCCAAGATACCTTCTCCTTCAATAATACCATCTAGTTCTATATTAAAACGATTAGTATCTGGTTCAACATTTCTGTCCATATCTCTTGAATCCGATCGAGTATCTCTTCTTCTACCTCTAGAATCCCCTCTGTCACGAGAGTCTCTTCGATCTCCTCTGTCGCGAGAGTCTCTTCGATCTCCTCTGTCACGAGAATCTCTTCGATCATCTCTATCGCGAGAATCTCTTCGATCATCTCTATCGCGAGAATCTCTTCGATCATCTCTATCACGAGAATCTCTTCTGTCATCTCTATCGCGAGAATCTCTTCTGTCATCTCTATCGCGAGAATCACCTCTGTCTCTATCACGAGAATCGCCTCTATCCCTATCACGAGAATCACCTTTTTCTCTATCACGAGAATCTTCGTTTTCTTCGTCGTAATCTTCCTCTACGTAATCCTCTGCATCTTCCTCATCAAAAGAGTCTCTGCTGGAGGATTCTTCTGAATCATCTATTGTGCTAACCTCTGTTTCTTCCTCCCCATTTTTCGAAGCTATTTTAATGGAAGGCTTGTCTCCATTTAGAAGTGCTTGCCCATCTAGTATCTTATATATTAATTCTTGTTTATTGAGTCTTTTATAGCCTTTGAGGCTCATTTTGTCGGCAAGTTCTTTCAACTCAGGAACCAGCATATCATTTAACTGGAGTATATCGTACATAATTATAGTGTTACTGTAAAGAGTAAATTGTGAAAGTATAACAACTGTGAGTAAATTGTTTTGAATGAGTATTGTAGTGTTAGTCTATAGAATTCTATGTAATTTTTTTATCAAAGGAGTAAGTAAGTATATCGGGAATTGTTTTGCACGAATGCAAAGGAAAGCCTCCTAACTACCTCAAAATAAGCTATCCAAAAAGAACAGAAGCTTATTTTATAAAATCCATACAGTAGATTTAACGTATGAATGTTATAAAGTAAAATCAATAAAATTAAAACTTGAAACTAAATCCCAAAGAGTGAAAGTATCATAACTTGGTCGTGGGAAAAAAGCTGGAATCTAGCTTAAAGAGATACCTCGAAGTATATAAGGTTTGAATAAAAAACTTGGAGGCTTGATTTAACTAACTTCGACAAAGGTACACTTATATTTTGAATATCAAATAGTATCTTTGCAAAATTTTAGACAAAAATACTATAACAAAAAGAATACCACAAGTTTTAATCCTTTTGTTTTTAAAAAAAATAGTTTCAATTTTAGTACTTTTTATACAACACAAGAAAGAAACTTATTTTAGTTTTTTCTAGTTAATTAGTCAAAAACTATGGCATCTATTTAGATTTGAACAAATTTAAAAAAAATCCTTAAAAATAGCTATAAAATAATATTCTAAATAAGTACAATTATGCTGCAAGTTAATTTCATTAGACAAAATAAAGAAAGAATTTTAAAGGGTTTAGCCACTAGGAATTACAAAGAAGACAGTTCCAAATTAATTGATAGTATAATTGAATGGGATGATGCTCGAAAGGAGACGCAAACTGCTTTAGATGAACTATTAGCGAAAAACAAGCTGTTTTCTAAGGAAATCGGTGGGCTTTTCAAGCAAGGAAAGCAAGAAGACGCGAATAGCCTTAAGCAACAAGTGGATGCAAATAAGGTCAAAATAAAAGCTTTAGAGGGAGATATGAGAGATCTTAAGGATAAGCTAGATAATGGCTTATTACAGATACCTAATGTACCTCATGACTCTGTCCCTGCTGGTAATACCGATGAGGATAATGAGGTGTACAAAGAATGGACAGGCGCACTACCTAATCTTGGAGACAAAGCGCTCCCACACTGGGAGTTAGCTAAGAAATATAATTTAATTGATTTTGAATTAGGGGTTAAGATAACGGGGTCAGGCTTTCCTTTATTTCGAGGTCAAGGAGCAAGACTTCAAAGAGGACTTATTAACTTCTTTTTAGATGAGGCTAGTAAGGCGGGTTATGAAGAAATCGTTCCTCCTTTACTAGTGAATGAAGCTTCTGCCAGAGCTACTGGGCAGTTACCTGATAAAGAAGGGCAGATGTATTATGTAGAAAAAGATGACTTATATCTTATTCCTACTGCGGAAGTTCCCGTGACCAATGTATATCGAAATGTTATTGTTAAAGAAGCTGATTTTCCAATCAAACTAACTGGCTATACGCCTTGCTTTAGACGAGAGGCAGGATCTTATGGAAAAGATACGAAAGGACTAAACAGGGTTCATCAATTTGATAAGGTCGAGATTGTACAGATTGTTCATCCTGAAAAATCTTATGCAGTACTGGAAACGATGCTAGATCATGTAGCTGGTTTACTTAGCAAACTAGAACTTCCCTACCGTATTCTTCGCTTATGTGGTGGAGACTTAGGATTTACCTCTGCTTTGACTTTTGATTTTGAAACATATTCTGCGGGACAAGGGCGATGGCTTGAGGTGAGTTCTGTTTCAAATTTTGAAAATTTCCAAAGTAATCGCTTGAAAGTCAGGTATAAAGATGCTAACAATAAAACGCAATTAGCACATACGCTAAATGGTAGTGCCTTAGCGTTAGCAAGAATTATTGCTACGCTTTTAGAAAACCACCAAACGCCTGATGGGATTCGTATCCCAAAGGCATTGCAGCATTATGTAGGATTTGATATGATTAAATAATTTTAATAGAATAGAGAAGCGAGAGCAGAGAGACCGTATTCGTTTAAAACTACTGAGATTTCGTTGTTTTGTCGAAATACATTTCTACTTTCTACTGTAATTAAAATATTATTTTTTAATTATTTTTCATTTTAACTGACTCTTAACACCTTTTATGCGTCTAAATTTACGAACTTATGGCTCTACAGAGTTGTTAAGTAAGAGACTATTTAAAAGCTTTTAAATTGGCTCTATTAAATTGACAAACCACTAAATCTATTAGAAATATGATGTTATACGGTGTTATTATTATTAGTATGGTTTTTGGATTCATCGGTAAACTGGTCAGTGGCAAGCTACAAAAGAAATTCGATCAGTATAGTAGAATCCCTACTAGTTCAGGCTTGAGTGGTAAAGAAGTAGCAGATCGAATGTTGAGCTACTATAATATACACGATGTGCAGGTCTTACAAGGCCAAGGTCGGTTAACGGATCATTATAATCCGCGAAGCAAGGTCATTAATTTAAGTCCAGATGTCTATAGTGGAAGAAGTATTTCTGCTGCTGCGGTAGCGGCGCATGAATGCGGACATGCCGTACAACATGCAGAATCTTATGCGATGTTACAGTTAAGATCTGCCGTAGTACCATTAGTTCAACTCTCATCTAATATGCAGAAATATTTATTTATGGCTGGATTTATGATGATTGGGATGATTGGGAATGGCAATTTTCTTTTAGTTTGTATTGCCTTATTTGCCGTAACAGCGTTCTTTAGCTTAGTTACTTTACCTGTAGAATTTGATGCAAGTAAGCGAGCATTAGCTTGGTTAGATAATGCCAATATTACTCAAGGCGTAGAATATGACGGCGCCAAAGATGCGCTGAAATGGGCGGCAATGACTTATGTTGTTGGTGCAACTGCTGCTGTTGCTCAGTTGTTATACTTCCTTGTTATTTTCTTGAATTCTAAGGATGGCGG
>CALJIY010000004.1 GCA_937973945.1 uncultured Saprospiraceae bacterium
ACAATCCTCATTTTGCCCAAAAACAGCGAAACCAAAACAAAAAAAACATACAATCAGTCCAAATTTCCGAGTCATTATCATACTAATTAGGTGCATTCTCAATGTAGCTAAGGATATTCTGCGGGTAGCGTAACTTTAGGAACTACTTTTGCAAAGTAAAAAGAAGAAAATATAATATATCAATATAAGTCAAAACGAAAATTTTAAGGTTTTCGTTTGGAAAATATGGATATTATTGGAATCATCCTTTTCAAAAGGATAAAAATGATAATAGTCAATCAACTATCCCAATGAACCTCTTCCATTTGTTAGGTTTATGACAAAGAAATAGCTTTTTCTAGCGCCTGTATAGACAATCGCTTGTGCGCTAATTCCAATAATAGATGAATGGTTTTTAATAAGAAGGTACTTAAACCGGAGGTTTGAGGTTACGTAATCTGATTCTTTTATTAATTCGTAGCCTATTTTTAAATGGAAATGCAAAGATAGTTAATTGATCGTTATCCAAGTAATGACGAAATAATAAAATACAAAGTTATCCTTCGCTCTTTTCATCTCTGGCTGTGTTAAAAAGCCTTTTGGCTTACGCTCTTTGTGCCACTGGCACAAGCATACGCAGGATGCTAGGCATCGCCTACGTTTTTTGCCTTGCCAGAGATAAAAATAGCTTCGTTTAACTGGGTATTTTATTAATCCCTCATTACCAAGAATATTAGCTTAGACTAATTTTTTAGTTAAATCCCATGCTTCAACTGTTTTCTAAATACTTCCCACAGTTAGGCCTACTTGCTCATTGGCATAGGTTAAAGGGGATGCTTTGTGCCTTCTTAGTGCTAGGTATTTGCACTACGGGGAACGTAACTATTTTGTTAAGTCAATCTGCTACTATCCCGAATGAAAAATGGGTGATACAAGATATTGAAAATAGACTAGAGAAAGGCGATCATCGAGCGATCAGAGACTTGACCAATGTTTGGAAAATAGCTCCTGATAATGAGCAACTAGCCTTATTGGCTCGAAAATATTTGTTACTCACCACGGAAGAATTTGATTGGTCCCACGAAAATATACCGCATCGTTTACAGGAATTATACTATCAAGAAGAAAAAGCTTTTCGATATGCTGACTTTTTAAAGGCCTATTACTTGACGCCTATTGAGTCAAGGAAAGTAGATTTTCAATTGGAAGATCAAGCCACTAATTGGCAGGACCAACTTTTCATAAAGACGACTAAAAAAAATATAGCTTACGCTTTAAAGAAAAGAAAGCCCGAGGTACTACAAGAAGCCATTCTACAGCTTTCGGACTTAGCACCTTCTGTGAAGACCCCCATCTTAAAAGACATTGTATTAAATCCAAGATTTTCCAAAATCAAACCTAGTGCTAAACGAAAGGAGTTATTACATTTAGTGGTAGAGGAATTACCTGACACAACGGCTATTGCAATCGTCTTTCAATTAGGGCAGAAAAAAAGGCTATCCTTACAGCATTGCCGAGAAGAATTGGCGAATATTACCAATCATCTTTTAGAAGGGAATAGCTTGAAAGATTTAAAGCAGGAATGCCACCAATTAGTCACTCAGTATAAAAATGATTTTAATACGGTGAAGGCCGCGGGTTATCAAAATTCTTTAACGACACTACCCATCTTTTTTGAAGATTCAGCAGATTATTTTGCTTGGATACTAAGTACAACACCATCAGATACCTTAGCTTGGATTAGAGAAAATGCCTTCAAAGAATTAATTAATAGTCAAGAACCTAAGATGTTATTCTATTTGGCGGGTTTGCAGTATAATTCCTGGAAAATAAATAATAACACAGTTTACCTCAACAAGCTCAATAGATTAATTGATGTTTATGTATCTGTAAAAGATGAGCAGGGGCATATGGTAACAAATTATTCAGATGCTACAGCAAGAGAACATTTTTTATTCTACTGGTCTCAGCATTATGCAGATTATGAGTGGGACAAGACGACGAATAGTTTTACCAATATTCTAAAGAAGACCGATCTGGTAGATGCTTATGAAAAGCATTTCAGAAGACTTAATTCAAAAAATGATACGATCGCATTGGAATCCTTTCGACTATTGACAGAAGGTATTCCAGATGAAATCAATCGCCTGATAAAAAAGTATCGACCTTTGCTTCGTACGTATAATGCCAAACTGCCCCCCTTAGACTATAATATACTGGAGAATTTAAGTCACCTTACGGACTTTTGTAGAAAACACAATATCCATTACCAACCTACTAATTCCATCCAAAGACAACTCACGGAGTTAGCGCAAAACTTATCTCCACCAAAGCGATATCAATTAGAAAATGAACTCATTGATCACTTGCAGTTGGAAGATTTAACGGCCTTAGAATATTATGCTGCTATCAATGCACAAAATACCGAATTGAATTTCTCAATTGGAAGGATATTAGACCGCTCCTACAGTAAATATTGGCGTACTATCATTAATGATGATTTTCAATTTCGTTTTTATTTATTGAAAAGTACTTTATTCAAAGACTTGAGTAATTTCGGAATTGCACGACTTTATTACCAGAAAGCGAACGACCAACGCAGGCTGCATAACAGATTAGAAGAAATAGAATTGGTGGAACGAAATGACTTGATTAAAGAAGCTATTTCCTATTGGAAGGGAAAAGAAGATCCTAGTATCGCTCCTTTAAGTGTCAATGAATTAATTAGTGATCCAGAAATCTTCCCTGAAGAAGAAGTAGCTCGACTAGGCAAGTATACACCTAGAGAATTAACGGATTATTTTTTTGTATTAAAAAGCTTAAGGAATAGACAAGCGCTTAAAAAAATGAAAGCCTATATCTTTCAGTATGCGTCTTTAGACCTTGTTCCGGAACTATTCAGCATACCCATGCATGTATGGGAAGATAATTTATCGGCTGCTAAAGTAGTGATAAAAATTTTAGAAGAAGTATATGCCTTCTCGTATTCAAAAAACACGTCTACCTCCTTAGAAAAATGGTATCAACTATGGGAAACCGATAAAGCGTCTTATACTACTTGGGGGAAATATTTATTTGATTTGCAATTGATAGAATTGACCACTAGTGAAGTGCTCAATATTAGAAATATTAATACCATTACAGAGTCTAAATACTATAGTGAAAAACACAGAATAATATGCCTGCAAGCACTTAGTCGGATTGATAAACCGAGGAGTATCCCGCAACTTGTAATTGAACCCTTATTGTCTGTAAAAGAAGAACTGCATTATATAGAAAATATAGCTTTTTCCTATAGAGAATTAGATAATTTATCTAAAAGTGTATTGATGGATGACCCATTAAAATGGTTAGATTTTTTACTCCACCAATCAAAGGATTTTAATATTGACCAAAATGGTTTTTTATATAATAACTTATTCCGACAAGAGTGGCTTTTTCAATTAACCACCAAAGGACAAATTCCCAATTTAACCCGTTTGAAAATTATTGGGGACCTAAAACAATACCTCAACGAAAGTACCTATTTGACAGAATTTGAAGAAGAGGCCACCCAGTTAAATATTTTATTGTTATTACATAATCAACAATCCTTGGAAGAAAAATTAGCTGTGGTCAATGATTCGGAGTTGGATATTCAAGTGAAGAAGAAATGGTTAGGAATTTTATTTGCTAGAATGGATTTTAAAGAGGTCGGACAGGTATTTACCCATCTGGATCAATTAGAAGACTTTGACGCGCTACAATTAATCCCATTCATTCGTAAAGAATTTGGTATCCCTATTTTTGAAGTGGATAAGGATATGGTAGAAACGCTTCAAGCACAATTAGCTTCTACAGAGGTCATGGATATTTATCAGTATTATTTGGATCAATTTGGTGTCGATTATACAACCAGAAAAAAGGAGTTGGATTTTGATAAAATAAATACTATTCTGACCTATGATTTGGTTGTTCCTTTTGTTGGACAAGGGGGACAGTATAGAGATGATTATGTATATGCCATCATCAAGCTCTTAGAACTACATTTTAATACGACCTTAGGTTTTTCTCCTAAATTAAATGAATTTCAATCCTTTTTCCAGTTTAATAGTTTTTCTAGGGTCAAAGCTTGGAAAAAATATTTAATAGAAAAAAAACTAATTAAGAATACGACTGTTTATCCCTCCTTTAATGAAGATTTCTGATGCTTTGTACTCCCTTATCATTTGCAAAA
>CALJIY010000005.1 GCA_937973945.1 uncultured Saprospiraceae bacterium
AAATCTTCATGTGTAGCATCTACTCCTGTATCTAAAATAGCTATTAAGGCTTTCGATTTAGGAGATATTTTACTCTTACTAAGTCCCTTATATAAAACATCAACATTCATGACATCAAACCCCCACAATTGGGATATATCAGGATCGTTTATTCCAAACTCTTTTTTTGCTTTTGAAGAAGCACCTGCTTCCAAAGGAGTTAATCGAATCACGTCATTAGGCTCTACCCATTCTACAAATCCTGTATTGTTAAGTGCTTTTTGAATAGCTGTTACTTGGGATTCATAAGCTTCTGGAATATTTAATAAATAGTAGTCTTCTAGATTGGACGTGGATGTAGGCGAAAAGGCTTTTTCATAAGTAATTCCGTAAGCGTCCAAAATAAATCCTATATCGGTAATAAAACTATTCGCTTTTAGCTCTACTAATAATTCTCCATCTTTGGCGAATTCAGCTTCCGTCATTACACTAGCCTGATCTGCTAGTTTTTGAGGAAAGGTTTGTTCTAAGACATCCGCTCCCTTAGCTGCAAAAACGCCGTACAAACCCGCAAGCATCGCAAAAAAGAATAAGGTATTTTTTCTAAAAAGACTAAAAAGGTAAGCTATCAATCCCATCGTAAAGAGGTCTCTTCCGACAACAAAACATTTATAATTCAAGCTTGCCTCGGATAAACCTAGACTGAGGAGATACGTTAAAAAACTACCAAAAAATAATTTACTGACAAAACTGCCTAAAGTCTGATTTTCTTGGAAATAAAACCAAGCTATCAATGTACTCAGACTAAGAATAAATGTTATTGGATATAGTGCAGTTAACATGTGTATAAATTAAGTTTGATTTAGTTCTGGGGAAAATAAGCTATTTTAACTTCATACTAAAGTTACTTGTAAAACTTAGTTTAAACAACAAATTTAGACGAAGGCTCCTTTTTTTAGGCTAGAATGTATTCAAAAGGATATTTAAAGCTATAAAGATGGGTAAATAAAAGGAGTGAATCAGACTTGATCGGTGCTGTTTTTAAGGGAATAGCAAAGAAAAAGGCGAAATAAGTTAAATCTTATTTCGCCTTTTTCTTTGCTATTAATTTAATACACTAAATACCTATAGCTCGATATTTATTGGCATTAGCCGCATCTATTTTTGACATAATAGAATACACTCGTGATTTTTGATTTCTGGCAGACACTTTAAAAATTTCAATAATTTCTTCTGATTTAGTGGTCGCAAACATTTGTAAAACCATGGCATTCAGGTAAGCTTTATTGACTTGGCTAACTGTTTCTAATACTTGCATTAAAACGGCCTTACCAGCATCAACATCTTCCTGCATAATATCTAGTCCTTGACGATGATAGTTATACATGGCTTCTCTGTAAGGACGTACACTTGGATTTAGTGTACTCTCTAACATCCAATATCGATTTCGATTACCTTCTCTAGAAGTCCATCCAGGAAAAACACTAGCAAAATTTTGGGGAAAAATATTCATAATATTTTGAGCTTTCTGAAAATGAGGTTCCCCGCCATATGGAGCGAACGTATCATAATCCAAGCCCAATATCATGTAAGCATAAAAAGATAACACATGGGTTAGGTTATCTCGAAAACCATTCTCTACAAAATTTAAAGGTTGGAATTGTTCAAAAGTAAAATTGACACTCTTATCCAAATGCGTCAAAATAGGCGTTTCATAATCCGTCCCAAAAACAGGTCTAACAGCCTGTATCCCTAGCTCTGTTCTAAAACTAGTAGGAGACATTTCCTCAGAGATCGTCAATTGTATATTTACCTTTATCCGTTCATTATCGTTGTAAATATCATCTGTCCATTTCTGGCTATTCATAAATTCTTCAATAGCCGTTTCCAAGCTCTTGAAAACCTGTGGGTCTGCTTGTGCTTTTTGGGAATTCACCCGACAAGTAACTCTAAATTCTTGCGCAGATACCGTAACAAAAGTACTTAGCAATAATAATAATGGTAAAAAGATATATTTCATAAGATGCAAATTCATTTATGCTCTAGTTTAGAACGGAGAGCAGAGAAGCGAAAAAAGAGACGTATTTCGTTTAGAGAATAAAGAAATGTCGTCATTTTCAACCTTAATCCTGTCTCTATTCTCTGCTCTCGCTTCTCTATTCTTTAAATCTATAATATCTACGTATAAACGCCCATGGGGGTTTTATATTTCGTTTTAAAACTAAAATAGCGGTAAAAGTAACACCTTTACCGCTATTCTATTAGATACTAAAACCTATCTTCTTATTCTTTGAAAAATGCATTTTCAATAGTACCGCCATCTTCAAGTGTCTGTAAACGAGTCTTGAATTCAGTCGAAGTTGGTAAATCATCTTTTCTAGCAAATATCTCCTTTAGGGCGATTAATGTATTTCTATCGCTTGGGTTTAAAGTTTCCGCTTGCTTGAAGAAAGGTAATGCTTCATCAAATTGAGTGATCATTTTCTTTCTTAATTCATCATACTTCTTAAGACCAGCCTTTGAATAATCATCTGCTAATGCATTCATAGCTGTAGTGGTAGCTGCTGCTCTATTGTAGTATAATGCTCCGATGCTATATACTGCATCAAAGAATCCAGGCTTTAATTCCAAAGCTTTATTGTAGTTTTTGAAAGCCGCGTCAAAGTGTTCCTGTGACTTTGCTTCGTTCTTAGCCTCTAGTTCTTTTTGGTAAAGATTATCATAAACATTACCTAAAGTAGAGTATAAAGAAGGATTGTCTGGTTCTTTAGCAATTGCTGCTTCCAATCTACCAGTCAATTCATCTAATTTACCATCTCTTAAGTAGTGATTGATTTCATTAAATAAAAGACTTGTGTCATCTGGAAATTTCTCTCTACCTTCGTTTAATATAGCTAATGCAGCATCACTGTCATCACCTGTTGAAGCTATTTTATATAATGCTTCGTAAACAGCAGGCTTATCATAACCAGCTTCTCTCAATTGATTGAATAGTGGCTTTGCCGCCTCTAAATCTTGAGCATTTAATGCAGCCAAACCAGCATAATATACTTGTTGGTTATATCCTTCTGCATCAGCGAACATGCCTGATTCTCCTTTATCCTTTAAAATAGCCTGTGCATCGATTGCATCTTTAAATGCAGCGTATGCAGTCGCATAATCCTGCGCTTCATAAGCTTCAGCGCCTTCTCCTACTAAATAGCTTTGTACTTCTACTAAGCCTTTTACCGCATCTTTCGTTTCGTATTTCTTCTGAGATAATTCCAATGCTTTTTGATAAGCAGCGTAAGCTTGAACCGCAGCATCAGCAACTCCTTTCTTAGTATCAGGATTTAACTGCTTTAGCGTTGCATAATTTCTATATACACTGCTAAATAAGTCTCCTTTTAATTGCCATACTTTAGAGGAGCCATTAACATCTCCAGCAGCAGTAGCAATATCTAGTGCATCAATAGCTTCCTGCATTTTATCTAGATTCTTAATAGGATCTAAGTTGTATGCACCATATGCTTTGGTCGCTGTTTTAAGTGCTTTCTTACCATCCTGAGCAGAAATAGTTCCTGCTACTAGGAGCAAAGAAAATAAGCCAAACAAAAACTTCTTCATCTTCTTAATTTTAATTTTTTAATTTTTTTGTTAGGGTTAGAAGTTTATAGTCTTCTAGTGTGTTCCCCGTTTGTTGTAACAATTGACCACAAATTTACTATTATTTTGAAGATCAACTACAACTTTTCTACTATTTAGACGACGAAAATAGCATTTCTAGTGTTTATAGGGTGTTAAAGAACTTATGGAGTTTGTTAAAAAAGGTTAAGCTTATATAACAAGGTAAACACCTGACAATCAAGTTATCATATTTTAGAACAGAGAGCAAAGAAGGGAGCGTAGAGAGGTATTTCGTTCAGAGATAAACAAAAAAAGCTGCTCCGATAGAATCGAAACAGCTTTTTTGAGAATGATAAATCATTCTACAGAGATCATAAGAGCGATAGATTTTACTCTAATCGGAACTTAACTGGCAAGTTGAACTGTACCCGTACATTCTTTCCTCTTTGCTTACCTGGCGTCCATTTTTTGCCTTGAGTGTTCATTAGATTCACTACTCTTAGGGCTTCTCCGCCACATTGAGCACCAATATCCCGAACAATTCGAGCATCTTTAATAGAGCCATCTTTCTCTACAACGAATTGAATAACAACTGTTCCTGCAACACCGTTTTCACGAGCAATCGCTGGATACTTGATATTCTTGTAGATAAATTGAAGCATCGCTTTGTCTGCACAAGCTTTTTTAGCCTTATCGTCACCTGGTTCGTTTTCACAACCTGGGAAACGTGGCATTTGCTCAACCACCTTAAAGATCTCCTCTACTTCCGGCTCTGGTGGAGGCGGTGGTGGTGGTGGTGGTGGTGCCTCTTTTTTTGGAGGCGGTGGAGGTGGAGGTGTTTCTTCTTCGACTTCCAAAGTTTGATCTTCGAAGACAGGTTCTTCCTCTTCCTCAATTTCTTCTTCCGGTACCTCCTCAATCACTGGTGGTGGAGGGGGTGGCGGTGGCGGCGGCGGTTCGGCAGTACGAGGTGGTTCTACCTCGAAATCTTCCTCTAATTCCAGAGCACCCTCCGGAATATCCACTACCTCTTCATAAGTAGTCCAGTTAAAAGCCAATACGGTTCCTAAAAGTGCCATAGCCAATCCAGCGTTCCAAATCGGACCGCTTAGTTTGAAAGCATCCGCTTCCGGATACTTATTACGCGCCGATAAAGGTGCGCCAGACTCTTGGTTTTGGTACTTTTCGGCAAGGCTTGCTGGATCCTTTCCGGAAAGAATATTGCGCATAATAAATATGGTCGCAATAATCAGTACAAAGATAGCTAGCATGCCTAGCATCAACTGAGTACCCGTAAAAGAGAGTTGTTCCATTTTACCGAGTTTTAAATGATAATAAATTCGAATTCAAGACCCAATCCCGCCTGCCTATAGCATTTGGAGTAATTCAGAAATGAGTTTCAAATAATGCGAACTGACGAATCAAAACGATTTTTTTGAAACTTTACATTCTCAATTTGAATCTTGAATTAAATATTTATAAATATATTAATTACTGTTTTTCAGGACGATTTAGTCTATTTCCTATTAGAAATAATCGTGTACCTAAATACGAACCGATAATATTAGCAATTATATCTAAAATTTCAAAATATCTATTTGGATAAAAAGAAAATTGCACTACTTCAAGTGAAATTCCCAAAATTGCACTCAACAAAAAACTAATCCACTTTCTTTTTTGAGAGGAGTTAAATACTCCTAGTTTCTCGAAAGCCCAATATAGCAAAATAGTATGCACTAAATAAAAAAATAAGTGCCCTAACTTATCTATTCCTATAATATTTTCCCAAGTAAATGGAATTTGAACACCTGGCCCAGTAGATAAGTGAATGATAATCAGTGTCCATATGACCACAGGAAGATATATAAAACTTACTTTTTTATTGCTACTCAAATGGTTAGATGTTAAGAATTACTTTTTTGGTGTGTGTGGACTTATCTTTTTTTAATTATTTCTAATCTTAACTCACTAAGTCTTGATAAGCTGCCGCATCCATCAAGGTATTTAGTACCTCTGGATCATTGACTTTTACTTTTATAATCCACCCATCACCATATGGGTCAGAGTTGATTAAAGTTGGATCATCGCCCTCATTTTCATCTAATTTGGGATTGAATTCCAAGATCTCCCCTTTCACAGGCATGAATAAGTCTGAAGTAGTCTTAACAGCTTCTACTGTCCCAAATACTTCCTCTGCATCAATAGTATCTCCTACCGTTTCTACTTCTACATATACCAATTCTCCTAGTTCACTTTGTGCAAAATCTGTAATTCCGACATAAATGATGTTATCTCCTTCTACTCGAACCCATTCGTGGTCCTTTGTATACTTTAAATCTGCTGGAAACGTCATATTATATTTTTTGGTTAGAGCTCAAAAGTAATAGATTTTTTATTCTTTCCACTATTTTTTATTACTCTTGTACATTACTTAGTGATAACAAAAGGATCAGACCCCAATTTAAGTGGTTTCTTTCTCTCTTTTGCTTAAGCATATAGCCAATGTCTAATTGTAATCAAGTCCGATTCATATGAATAATCTACTAATCCCTTCCTTTATAGGGCTATTTCTATTTGTGGTAGCCTGTGAATCTCCTAACTCGTCTACATTAACAGAAAAAGGGGGTAATCCTTCACCTAATTCCGCTAATATAGATGTCGATTCTACAACAGAACCATTGGTATCCATTCAAAAAGAGTTGGATCAATTTGAAGCCAAAAGGGGGAATGAAAATCGAACTATATGGCAGCGTCCTAAAATGATTATCCAACAATTAGGTGATCTGTCGGATAAGGTAGTAGCAGATATAGGAGCGGGGCCTTATGGCTATTTTTCCTTTCAAATCGCTCAAAATGCTAAAAAGGTTATTGCCATTGATATTGATAAATCCTCCTTAGCCTTTATTGATAGCATGCGTTTAGAGATTCTTTCTCCAGATAAACAAGAGGCTATAGAAGCCAGATTAGCAAAACCAGATAACCCCAATCTAAAGAATCAAGAAGCAGATGTTGTTATATTAATGAACATTTATGCCTACTTGCCAGACCATGCAGCCTATTTAAAGAAGTTGAAACAAGGAATGAACGCCGACGGTCGAATCATAATAATAGATTTTAAAATGCGCCATCTCCCTATTGGACCAGCTCAGAGTGAAAAAATCCCTTTGTATATAGTGGAAAGAGAATTAGTGCAAGCTGGCTTTACACTTAATTTGGTGGATGATAGAAGTTTGGATTATCAGTATATGGTGATTGCTACTAAGGAATAATCTTTTTTAGAGTAGAGAATAGAGAGCAGAGATGTATATCGTTGAAAACAATAAAATTTTGCTAATTTTTAAATAAAACATATTCCTATCCGCTACTCTTCAAAACAAAAAAGCCGTTAAACATCTGAATGTTTAACGGCTTTTTTTATTCCTAATGATTCAAGGCTTATAAATCTGTCTCATAAGCTGTAAAATCAAATAATAGAGAAAATCTTAAGGTATTATCTAATGGATTTCTCTGATTCGTAGTTGGTACTAAATAAGAAATATTCAAACCAAACACATTATATTTCAAACCAAGTCCTACCGTAAAATATTTACGATTCCCTTTTGTAGCATGTTCGTGGAAATAACCAGCTCTAACAGCAAATTGCTTGTCATACCAATACTCAATACCTACAGAATACATTAACTCTCTCAATTCTTCAGAAAAACCACCTGGCGCATCTCCAAAAGAATTTAAAATTCCAGCAAATGTAGATACTTGCTTATAATCTGGTACACCGTCTCCGTCAGCATCTTCTTGAGAAGGATCAGGTGTAGGCGCCATCAATTTATTGAAATCTAAGGCTACAGTAAATCTATTATATTCATCAAAATCTAAATCCCAAGCTGCTCCTATACCGAAGTTAGCAGGAATAAAGTCTTTATTAATCGAGTTCGTATAAGTGATTTTTGATCCAATATTGGATAAAGCACCACCGATAGTCAAATTAGAAGTACCATTATTCATTTCCACTTCTGTGGTATAGGTCAATGATACATCTGCCGCACCTGCTATACCAGCAGTAATCTCTTCGCCACCTACTTCTTGTCCTGCAGCGAGATTAGAGTATATAAACTTGGCACCTAATCCAACAGCTAAGTTGTCAGATAATTTTCTAGAATAAGCACCATTGACTTCAAATTCATTAGGCCGTCCATTTCCTAAAGGCATCCCGTTCTCATCTGTAAAGGCGATATCACCTAAAGAGAAATAACGCAGGCCAAATCCTACCGCTTCTAAATCCTCATCACCTAATTTAAAAAATCCAGATAGGTAGGCTAAGTAAACGTCATTAACATTTAAGGCTCTTAACCAAGGTGTATAGGTAACTGCAATCCCTCCATTATCTTCTGCAAAAGCTAATTTTGACGCATTGAAATGTAAAGCATTGGCATCTGCTGATACCGCTATTCCTGCGTCTCCCATTGCCGCAGCCCGTGCATCAGGCGCAATTCTAAGAAAAGGTACTGCTGTAATAATGGTATTCACACAAGGTTCTCCTAATGCGGTCACAAAATTTCCACTACCTGGTGGATCTTCAAAACACTGCGCTTGGGCTTGTTGACTAAGACCAAGTATTAAACAAAAAGTAAAAAGGGAAATAGATATCTTTTTCATTGCATTGCTGCTTAGTGGACTTAAAAAGTCGCAAATGTAAGCATTTGTTTCGTCGAAATAGCTCATGTTAAATGATTGTTGTTGCTCTTTTTTTTATAATTCTGAAGGTGTTTTTTATTAGATGAGTAGAAACCGATCATCCATTTTATTATACCATCAGATTGCCGATGAAAGATCAAGTATATATAGACAATTACGAGATCTCAAGTTGTTAGATTACAACTTAAAAACTATAATTTTAAAAAATTATTGTTACTGTTAAGAAAAACTTAAGATAAAGGATAAGGTATCGATCAAAATGTAGGGAAATAGCTTATTGATAAAGTGATTGCCATAAGCGGTTTGACAGCGTAGCGATCTGAATACTGCTTATTAACTTCTAATTGACTATTTCAATATCACTAACTTTTTAAAGTCGCTGTCTGTTGTTTTCCCATTAGCACTAGTAGATAAAATGCTTACTTTATATACATAGACGCCTCTTGCCAATTGACCACCAAAATCATCCTTCCCATCCCAATTAATTCCTGTCACTCGATTGCCTTCAGACAAAACTTGCGAATCAATCGTTTTCACTAATCGACCAGAGACAGTAAAGATACGCACCTGCACGTCTAATAGTTGCCCAGATCCTAGATTATGTACAAATTGAAATTGCGTATTTGTCGTAAACGGATTTGGATAATTTAACACGCGCTCTAAAGCTGCCTCCGCAGAATTGTCTACAACAAATTCCGTGAATCCTTCTGAAGAATTATTAAATACGTCCCAAGCTTTTACTTTCACCTGATGCGTTCCAATAGCTATATCTTTTAATGGATATCGAACAATTCCTTTTGTATAGTCATCTAAACGAGATTCATAGAAATCATTCAGTTGAAAGGTATTCTTTGTATCATTATCTAATAAGCCGGTCAAATCGTGCCCAATGCTAGTACCTGCTACATTTATGCCATTTTCATCAGATAGTAAAACTAACAAGGTAGGATTGGGATCTGTAGTGCCTCCAAAAATAAAAGTAGAGTCGTTCATAAAGACTTCTACTAAAGGTCCTTCAGTATCATTTACGGCATTGGCATCGGTACCTCCAACTATTATACGGTCATAGAAGCCACTCGCATCTTCTTCCCCATTTTCAGCATAATAGCTGATTTTACCTGGTCCGTATTCATAGTTAATATCTTTTGGAACAACAAAAGTAAATTGAAAACGACCATTTTGAACACTTGCGGTTCCTTTAAACAATACATTCTTTTGAATATCAAAAGGCAAAATTCGACTACTTGCATCTTGCCCTAAATTGGTAACCTCTATTTTTTTATCAAAAATGGTAGGATATATTTTTCCATTAAAAGAGCTTAGTACGGCTCCATTAGGGGCAGCTATATATCCCTCAATCTTGATTTTTTGTAAGGCTTGGATCGTATCTACTTGACCTACTTGGATTGATTGACCATTTATTTTTTCTGTGATCACCTCATATTTAGGCAAAGCCAACAGCATAGAAGGATCTCCTATTAGAGTGAATTTTCGAGCATTAATACTAGTGGTATCCGCTGAATTACTATTCTTTCCCAAACGCATCTTTTCTCCAATAGGAAGATTCACGCCATCTACCTTTTCATACAATTGATCAAACACCGCCTTTGTCAATCGTTCATTGGAAGAAGAATAAACGGCTCTAACCGTCGTGAATAATCCAATACCACCACCTCTAGGATTCAGTAGCACCTCTTCTCCAGCTGTTACGAAATTAGCATCATCGTATCCTGTGAAAGAGCAAGTAGCCGTTACAAATAGCGGCAGTTTATTAAAATTAGTCCAACTCAATATGTCATTTATTTGCAAGACTCTTTCTTGTGTCCACCCGGTAGATCCTCCATGTCCTAGATAATTTAAGACCAAGGCGCCTTTAAAAACATCATTATTAATGGCCGCCTTAGCTGCTGGGTAGCGTTGACCACCAGGCGTTGTGACTTGCTGATAGGCATCTAAAAAAATTTTATTGATATTGAAAACGTCATATACTGTATCTACTTTTGTCGCAATCTGATTGGCTTGTCGCTGATGCAAGCCGCTATCTTCATCATCTGCTACAAAGACCTGTCGTAGTCGCCAATCTCCTAGCGTATTCGCATTTGTATCGTAATTAATTAATTTATTAATCACCGCCTTTGCCTCTTCTTTTGATTTTACAGGAATACGCCCGACCGCAATATCCAAGGCGCCTTTCAGATTAGTTCCTTCGTTATCACTCAACAAACCATAATAATCATCGGAGGGAAAGCCTTCAATAGGGTGTAGAGATTCCGTCGTTTCATAAACAGGAATAAATCCTGATGGATTTTCTAAGTTTTTTATGTTTTTATAATCAAAAGATCCATCTCCTAACAATAGTAAATACTTGAAGCGATTGCTTCTATCATGTATCATTTTCGCAAAATCTCTAATAGCTGTAGGATCTAATCTACCAGAAGAAAATTCATTGAACACCTGATCTAATAAGACCGTCTTAACTTCATAAGCATTATGCGTCCTCCTATGATTGGTTAATTGCTGCGCTTCTTGTTCAAAGTCTAAGGGATAAATAATGATTAAATCCGCCTCCTCTATTGAATGAATGTTTTGATTATCAATTAAACCGATAGCTGTTGGACTTGGAAAAAAACCATTACTTGAAAACGTAATAAACTCCTTTAAATCACTAGTATTAGCCCCAAATCTTAGGACTCCATTGCTTCTTTCCACAACTTGATTAGCAGCTTGGGTGGGCTCGCTAATGTCCCATACTTGTGTATTATCGTTGGCATTAGAAAGCTCAAATGTACTAGTTGAGAAATCAGTTGTCTGATGATCTCTAAAGATCAATTGATCTCCTGTTGCCATTAATTGACGTCTCGCATTGATCTGAATATAATCCAACCAACCCTTGCTACTCGCTGTAGCAGGATATTCAATCCCTACAGATAAATCATCTCCATTAGGGGTGAAAAATTCAGAAATTACGCCAATATGAGCATACCTGTCTTCGATATCACCTGTACGAGATAGGCGAATATCTTCCGTAAAGGTCTCTCCCCCTACCCTTACATTATAGCTAGTAGCACTATTACTTCTTCCGGCAAAAGCTACCTTTATATGAGCAGGCTCCTCTTGGATAATATTAGGAAAAGTAAAATCATCGTAGTTTTTCTCCCTAATCGTTTCAAATAAATCCCCATACCAATTTTTACCCGTTCCTTGTGCGGAGGCAAAATTATCTAAGAGATTAATTAAATCTTCTTCTAATCGAATATAGTCATCAAAGCTAGTAGACGTATAAGCGGTAGCAGCAATAGAATTTTGCTCTTTGATCCGTAAACCATTTGATCCGCCTATCTTTAGAAAGTAGTAATTATTGTCATCATAAATATTGGTGATTCGATCAAATACTTTTTGGTCTTCCTGAAATTCCCAATGATGAGGTCCTTCGCCATAGAATAATAGATAATCTTCTGGATCAAAACTTCCATCTTCCTCTCCGACTATTAATATGGCATTTTCTTCTAAATCATCTGTTCGGTCTGCGGCAATAGATTCGGGCAATATACCACCTCCGTTTCCATATAATTGAATGGTTCTAGGATCAATATTATCAATATCAATGTTTAATTCTTCTTTTAAAAAGGTATAACTAATTCGATGTATGGCATTTTCTGATACCGCTAACTTATAGATAGCGCCATCTTTCAGCACAGAATTGAACGCATACTCTGGTCCCCGAAATCTAAGATCAGAGCCACTTTTAGGGAGCCATTGGATCTCTAAATCAATCGAAACTAAGCGTTTATATTGATTCCCCTCTTTAATAATAGGCGTGAAAAATACTTTGCCAAAAAATTGGTTTCGTTCTTGTTCTATAGTGGTGTGTATATCTAAAGATGTCCCGATCCCCTCGACCCTAGAATTAGTTCGATCAAAAGGTTCATACTGTGCATTTGCAATCGTCACAGCCAATTCCCCATCCCCTTTCACTTTAAAACGTTCCATTAGTACTGGCCATTCGGGTTGATGCGCATTGAATAATGCCCCATCAAATGACCAAATCAAGCGCTCCTGGAGTCCCGTAGGATTGTGAACGATCGCTGATTCTGCCCAATTTATTTTTTTAGAAATAACTAATGGAGCCTGTGCAAATACAGATACGCTGACAAACAAAAAACTAAAAAATATAAATCTTTTCATGAGTGAGGATCAAAATGTAGAGCGTTTATTAGATAAGGAACGACGAAATAATAACTGTAGGTTCTTGGCTGCTTCTTTTTCCCTTATTTTCCTTTTAAAATCAGTCATAGTATCAACAATACTCCTTCTTTCAAAAGAAAACTAAGAAAAAAATAACCTACCCAAGAATCCACATTTATTATCTCCTCGTTCCTAAGGAGCTTTTGCTTAAAACAAGAAAGTTTATTTGAACGCTCTAACAAAGATACGAATTGTAAAAAAATAGCTAGGGGTTGTTATTCTGTCTATTTTATGACAAGACCATACGCCAGTCTAAAATTTGGACAAACTATTTAAGTACTGATAAAACAATGAATTTATGTAATATTGCATACATTTCTAAACATAACAATAGACGCTTTCAATAAAAAGAGAGATCTTTTTCGTTACTAATCTCAAGTGGGAAGCTGATTAAAATAAATGCTTAATCAACTTTAAACTTAAAATTCAAAGTGATGCCAAGAATACTACTCATCTCCCTACTGTTTCTCAGCTTATGGCAAATAGACCTAAAAGCCCAAGATCCAGTATTTTCTCAATTCTATGCAGCACCACTTCAATTAAATCCTGCATTTGCGGGCAACACCTATGCTCCATTTGTAACGGTCAATTATCGAAGTCAATGGTCTGGTTTTGCAGATTTCAGTACTTATAATACCTATGCCGTATCTTTTAGCCAGTTCATAGAAGGGATGAATAGTGGCGTCGGCTTGATGGTAGAAGCAGACGATGCAGGTAATGGCATTTATCAAACAACTAGAGTCGGTGGCTTTTACAGTTATAAAATCCAAATTAATAAAGACCTTAGTTTAAAATTTGGATTAGAAGGTACCCTCGTACAAAGTCGATTAGATTGGAATCAACTAGTATTTGGTGATCAAATAGATGTTACTGGAGCTATTGATGCTGCTTCCGCGGAACAACAACCAGAAGTGTTAAATATTAATTATGGAGATATATCAACAGGATTACTAATTTATAATCCTTATTTCTATGGAGGTATCGCTATCAAGCATATAAATCGCCCAGATGAGAGTATTTTGGGAATCAATAGCAACACTAGTGGTGGTTTACCCGTTCGTCTTTCTATCCATGGAGGAACACAAATTGATTTGGGCGGCAATAAACGAGGTCGAAGCACGTTTATATCTCCGAATCTAATGTATGTCAAACAAGGAGATTTTTCCCAAGTGAATGCAGGGGCTTATTTAAGCTTTGGTTCATTTTTTGCAGGAGGATGGTTTAGATACAGCTCCTCCAACCCTGACGCAGCTATTGGGCTCGTCGGCTTTCAAAAAAATGCATTCAAGTTTGGTTATAGTTATGACTTTACTGTTTCTGGTTTAACAGGCACATCTGGCGGCACACATGAATTTTCGATGGTGCTTAATTTTGATGCGAATCGTTCTAGAAAAGTAGATTATAATGACTGCTTTGAAATATTTAGGTAGATTAGTCAAATTACTGCTTAACAAACTTCAAAATAACGTACTAAAAGCAGTAATTTTGTCGTTCGTTTTTGACAGATATTTTTCAAAGAGGAAATGTGCACTTTTATAGTAGCATTTTATCCATACATTTGCGACTTACAGTTAAATAAATACATTAATAATCATATTATGAATAGGCTGCTTCAATTGAGCTTTGCGCTTTTTGTCGGAATGGCATTAATTAGTTCTTGCGGAAAGAAAGAAAAATCTTCCACTACCGGATGGAATTATAATGACCAAAAATGGGGAGGTTTTGAGAAATTAGATTACGAAGGCCAAGTAACTGGTCCTAATTTAGTTTTAATCCAAGGTGGTACCTTCACCATGGGTAACACAGAACAAGATGTAACTTTTGAATGGAATAACGTTCCTAGAAGAATTACCGTCAATTCTTTCTATATGGATGAAACCGAAGTAAGAAATATTGACTATCGGGAATATCTATATTGGTTAGATAGAGTCTATGGCGAATCTTATCCAGAAGTAGCGGTGCAAGCAGCTCCAGATGAGCTAGTATGGCGAGATGAATTGTCTTACAATGAGCCAATGGTGGAGAATTATTTCCGTCACCCATCTTATGATGAGTATCCAGTAGTGGGTGTCAATTGGACACAAGCTAATGAATATGCTTATTGGAGAACGAATCGGGTGAATGAAATGATTTTGATTGAAAAAGGTATTTTAAATCAAAATTCAGAGCAGCAAGATGAAGACAACTTCGATACGGGTTCGTATTTAGCGGGTCAATATGAAGGAGATGTTAGAAAAAATAAAAAAGATTTAAGAACTGGCGAGGAGCGTGCTGTTAGATATGAGGATGGTATTATGCTTCCTTCTTACCGTTTGCCAACAGAGGCAGAATGGGAGTATGCAGCATTAGCACTTCAAGGAAATATGGCATCTGAAAAAGATGAACGAATCACAGATAAAAGAATCTATCCTTGGGATGGTAATACAGTTAGATACCAAAAGAGAGATAAATATCAAGGAGAGATTTTAGCTAACTTCAAAAGAAGTGGTGGTGATTATATGGGTATGGCTGGTAATTTGAATGATGAAGCGGCAACACCTGCTCCAGTTGGTAATTACTTACCGAATGATTTCGGTTTATATAACATGGCTGGTAATGTAAGTGAGTGGTGTTTGGATGTATATCGTCCAATGACTTCTTTAGATCTTAGAGATTCTGATAATCACGACTTAAATCCTTATAGAGGTAATAAGTTCGAAGTATTAGAATTAGATGAAGATGGTGCAGCTGTTCCTAAAGATAGTTTAGGTCGATTAAAATACAGAGATCAAACGGATGATGAGGTAGCGAACAGAGATAACTATAAGAAAGGTAGTATGTATGATTACTTAGATGGTGATAAAGAATCTGAAGTATCTTACGAGTATGGCAAAACGACCTTAATCAGTGATAAAGCTAGAGTCATCAAAGGTGGTTCTTGGGCTGATAGAGCTTATTGGTTAGCGCCTGGCGCAAGAAGATACATGGAAGAAGATAAATCGTCTAGAACGATTGGTTTCCGTTGTGCGATGATCCGTAATGGTGGTCCGACAGGAAATGAAGATACAGCCGGCAAGAAATTTAAAACGAAAAAGAAGAAGCAGAAACGTAGATTTAAATAATTTAAGTTTCGGTATTTTTTTTTAAAAAGCTCCAATAGAAGATCCCTTCTATTGGAGCTTTTTTATTTAGTATTAGACTTGGTAAGTTTTAAAAACTTACCAAGTCTATACCTCTTTCAAAACACCATCTACTATCTACCAATATTCTATGGGCAATGCAGGGAAAACTAAATATTATTACTTCATACAAATATGTCAGCAGGGAATGGTGGCGCTTTTGGTCGATTTAAAGCACTGAATGAGGAGGCTTACAAATTAGCATTGATTGCGGATAGGTATAATTAGGTAAGAAGTTTAAGCAGAGAAAGTTCAAATGTCAAGTGTCAAGACCAAGACTCACAAAACGTTGACAGCCAAAACATTAAATATTGTCAAGTTATTTTTGAAACAGTTTATCGAACAGTCCCTATAAGCATTCCCAGTTCGTGCCTTCTATGAAAAAGTACTTTGTCCTTCAACTTCCTGTTTGAACTATCGAGTTAAAACAGGAAATTACGGGACAAAAAGACTAAAACATCTTTGTATAAAACAGTTATTTTTTGACACAGTATATGAAATAGATTCAATAAAAAAGACGCAAAGTGAAAATACACTTTGCGTCTTTTTGTAAGCAAGGATATAGCAAAAAAAATATAATTTCTTATTCCTCATCAATTCGTAATTCTTGAACGACTTGTCGACCTCCTTTAGATTCTAGAAATACATACACTCTAAAAGATTGATCTACTGTTACTAAGTTACCAATGCAGTATTCTGCATTTTTTCCTTTAGAAGTTCCTTTATGAACTTGCTCAAAAGAAAGTACTTCATGCTTTTTAAAAAAGGATGCTAATTTTTGTCGGGCTACGGCTTTATCATACACGCCTTCCTCATCTAAGATAGAGATCTCTACTTGCCCTTCAAAAAACACAGCGATCGCACTGGCATCTCCTCCTTCCAAACCTTTAGTGATTAAATCCAGATTCGGAAGCGAAAAAGCAATCATACTAAAACATAAAACGAACAACGTTTTCATAATAATTATTTTGATTCTACCCAAAAACGATACTTAAACAAGCCTTAGTATCTCTTTTACACCTAAAATTGTAGATTTTAAGATAATTATAAGATTTAGACTTTGCAAAAAATAAATAAGGCGGCTCGCTTCGCGATCCGCCGAAATAGTGGGCTTGGCGGTTATGCCGCCAAGCCTGCTATTACACTCTGGACATTGAATTTGAACAGAGAGCAGAGATGAGAGAATAGAGACAGAATTCGTTTGCAAACAACGAAAATTGGTCATTTTTTTAACGATATCTATCTCTACTCTCTGCTCTCGCTTCTCTGTTCTTTACTCATGTCCAGTAGTATAGCCTTCTATCTATAAAGTTAACTTACTTAATAAAAGTCAAACTCTTATTAATAAAACTTGTCAAATCTGCTCCTTTTAGCATGTTTTGGTTTAATAAAGCCAAATCATATAAATACTTTGCTAAATCTTGCTGCTCCTCTTCTTTTCCATTTAGTATCTTATCAGCGACCAATGGATGATTCGTATTCACAACAACATTATAAGTATCTGGGAAATTAGCCATTCCTCCCATACCTTGCATCGCCTGCATTTCCTTCATTCTCCGCATAAATTCCGGCTTCGTAATAATAATAGGCTGATCGTCAGGTGATAAAGCTTTCGTTTCTATATTGCCGCCCTTCTCCCCTACTACTGTTTTGAAAACCGTTTTAACGCTTTCCTCTTCTTTTTCACTCAAAACAGAAGCAATCACTTCATCCTTTTGGACTAAATTATCTACCGTATCGGAGTCAACTCTAATGAAGGTAAGCTCTTGGCCTTTACTCTCTAGACTTTGCATAAAATGATTATCCAAGACTGTACCTAGATCGAGTACATCATAGCCTCGATTTTTAGCCGATTGGATAAAACTATCATGCTCATCAGGAGCATTCGTATATAAACAAACGACCTTATTATGCTTATCTGTTTGAATGTCCTTTATCTTCGTCTTATAATCTTCTATTGTAAAGTACTCCCCTTCCACATTTTTCAATAACGTAATCGGCAAAGCTCTATCATAGAATTTTTCATCAGAGATTAAACCATATTTAACAAAGATGCCAATATCATCCCACTTTTCCTCGTAGCTCTTTCGATCTTCTTTAAATAATTCTCCTAGCTTATCCGCTACCTTCTTCGTGATATAGCCTGTGATCTTCTTTACGTTTCTATCACTCTGCAAATAACTTCTAGAAACATTTAAAGGAATATCTGGAGAATCAATTACCCCATGTAATAAAGTCAAAAATTCAGGTACAATCTCCTTCACATCATCCGTTACATAAACTTGATTACTGTACAGTTGAATTTTATTTTTCTGAACTTCTAAGGTATTACTAACTTTAGGGAAATATAGTACACCAGTAAGGTTAAATGGATAATCTATATTTAAGTGTATCCAAAAAAGCGGTGGCGCACTGAAAGGATATAATTCATTATAAAAAGACTTATAATCTTCATCCGTTAAATCCGCAGGTAGTTTTTTCCAAATAGGAGCAACACTATTGATGATGTTATCCACAAATACTTCTTCCTGCTCTACTGCCTCTTCTCCTTCTTTAGGTTCAACATTCTTGCTATAATCTTGCTTAGTACCAAACTTAATAGCTACGGGTAAGAACTTACAGTACTTAGTAAGTAATCCTTCTATTTTGGAATCTTCTAAATATTCAACACTATCTTCACTGATATGAAGAATCACTTCCGTTCCTCGCTCCGTCTTATCATTTTTATCTAAAGTATATTCAGGATCTCCAGTACAAGACCATGTCACAGCTTCGGTTCCTTCCACATAAGATTTTGTGACAACATCCACTTTGTCAGCTACCATGAATGCAGAATAAAAGCCTAATCCAAAATGACCAATAATACTACTCTCATTTTTGTATTTTTCTAGGAAATCTTGAGCACTGGAGAAAGCTACTTGATTCAAGTATTTCATCACTTCCTCCTCACTCATACCAATCCCTTTATCTTTGATCGTCAATGTTTTAGCCTCTTTATCTACAATCACTTCAATCGTAGTATCTCCAATGTCCCCCTTTACTTTGCCACTAGTAGCTAAGGTTTTTAACTTAGTAGTAGCATCCACAGCATTAGAAACCAACTCTCTTAAAAAGATTTCTTGATCTGAATAAAGGAACTGTTTAATAATGGGAAAAATATTTTCCGCCTGTACTGATATATTACCTTTTTGCATTGTATAAATTGTTTATTATCAAGTTTAAAGTATCTAGCTTAAAGTAGTCAAATGATGTGCCATGCCATTTTTTCTGACAAAATGACTTCATTCAAAAAGTGAAACAGGACAAAACTGTCAAAATAGGTATAATCAAACAATTAATGCTACGCTTTTAGGCAGTTATACTTGTCACTAAAACTGCAAATTTCAAGAACGAATAAGTCTGAATTGGTGTAATATTGTGGTTATAAATTACGCTAGGGATTATTGTGTAATAGCATAAGCGGAAAGTAATTTATCATATTGACAAGATTGAATATTAAAGTAAGTCCAACAAGACTTTTAGTTTATATACTTCTCTCAATATAACTTTTTAAAGCTATTAAATTATTTAAGGATTTTTACATTCATAAATAGTCTATACTTTAAAGTATTCTCCCCTCTCTAAATATTAACCGATTCTATAAGATTTTTATCTGACATGCCTATTAAACAATGGTCGTGTCTACTAGATATATTAAGAATATCGCGGTCAGCAATGATCTCGAGAAGTGAGCGAGACCAGTTTCTTGGGGGGTAGAACTGGTCTCAATGCTCACTATAAATTGATACCTTCTAATAATTTTTTATTTTATTGCGATGTAAGGTTTTAGTGGTAAAAAATTATTTCCCTCTAACATTTTCCAAACCGGTAAGAGAAAGTCAGCAATGACTTTATTGTGGAGCAGACCAGTTTGTTGGGGGGTAAAATTGGTCTTGCTTCCACTTTAATAACAAGGGCTTGATGAATGATTTCATCAAGCCCTTGTTATTTGTATCATGTGGTAAATCCCCATTAAATATTCAATATTTTTCTAGCAAAATAAAAAGCTGAAATAGTATGGGGATGCTGAATTTTTTCCGCATCAATCCATTCATATGCCTCCTTCACGGAAAGCGTAAAAATTTCTACATCTTCTGCATCATCTAATTCCAGTGGAAATTGGGCAGAAGCAGATTCTGTCATAAAATGAGTAATCTTACTATTCATAAATACGGGGTTGGAATAAATCGTTCCTATTTTTTTCCAATTAAGGCCAGCAAAACCTGTTTCTTCTCTTAGTTCCCTTTTTGCTGCACTTATATGGAACTCTCCTTTATCCACCATTCCGCCAGGTAATTCAATGGTATAGTCGCCTATCCCAAAACGAAATTGTCGAACCAAAAGAACTTTTTTATCTTTGGTCAAAGCAAGAACATTTACTGCATCATTTCCATTGATAGCTATCGTTTTTACAACTTTACTATTTCTTGGATTTTGATAATGGTGATAGTCAATATTTAAAATGTTTAAATCAATAGCAGATTCTTTCTTGACCAATTTCCAGTCTTTCTCTTTCATATAGTTCTGTAATAATCATTGTGTTAAAGTGTAACAGTATCAAAAATACATTTAATCTATTCAAACAATGCAATCAATATTAATGGTGTTCCTAGGCGGTGGCCTTGGTAGTCTTTGCAGATACAGTATCGCTAAAGTGATTCAGCCTTACAATTTGGTGTTTCCTTGGGCCACGCTTTTAGCCAATATCATCAGCTGTATCCTACTAGGCGCATTAATCGGCTGGAGTCTAAAACATACCATGGACAGTCCAATGAAGTTACTATGGATAACGGGCTTTTGTGGGGGCTTTAGCACCTTTTCTACCTTCACCTATGAAACCTTTCATTTATTAGAAACAGGAAATGTAGGGTACGCCTTCCTAAATATTGGCGTAAGTCTATTGATTTGTCTTGGATGTATGTGGCTAGGACTCAGTCTATTTAAATAAATTTATTTAGAAGTTGTTTAAAAATGAATTAGTAATAGACTTAATTCTGAATGGAGAATTGTGAATTGACAGCTTATAAAACGCTGACAATCAAGACTCATGTTTTGCTATACAAAAAAGATTGAAATAAACACTAATGCTATTTTTTTCGTCCACTAAAAGCTTACCTTTTCTATATTTTTTCCCAAAAAAAAAGTTTTGGTTCGGTTTTTGATTATTGTAGAATATCACAGTATTAAAACTCCCTTCTATCCTTCTTTTAGGATAACACGCATACAGTTCGATTAAAAATTGTATCAAATAGATTGGCTAAAAGAAGTTCTTTTCATTTTTTATAGGTTCCTATCTGAATAAATATATTTATTTTTTAAATAAATAAAATATTTTTCTGATCTTTGAGTATTCTTTATATTCCTCAAAGTTGAACAGCTATAAAAAATCATCAATTGTCACTTAATTATTTTTGAATATAGGGTGAGTGTTTGTTCATAGTTTTTGTTTTTATCTTGTCCCCCGATTTATTCGGGGGTGTTTTTTTTCTTTCAAGAAATACAAAAGCTCATCAATTTGTTAAAAATTAGTGTTTGTTCATAGTGTTTGTTTTTTGTTTTGTCCCTGTCAATTAATCCTTGACAGGGTTTTTTTATTTTAGTGCTTTCCTGTTCAGTTCTTCTATTTTATCAATCAGTTATTATTCTAAAAATCGTACCTAAACACTATTTAGTGTGGGTCAGTGAGCGGTCTACCCTATTTTTCAATTTAGAATAAAGTCTATTGCTTATTCTAGATTAGAGCATTACTTTTGTTTAAACACGGAATTGACTATTAAAACAAATGTTTTGTATTCGTGTTAACTTCCACGTACCTGCGTTTTATCATTAGAATTTTAGATCACTCTAATAAAATATAACTTTGAATAATCAACTAATTTCCAATCTAAGAGAAGACTATAGAGCCAGAACATTAGATATAACTGATGTAGCTAAAGACCCTATTCAACAATTTGAAGTATGGTTCAAAGAAGCATTAGATAGTGCCATCAAGGAGGCGAATGCGATGACATTAGCTACCGTTAATGCCAAAGGCCAACCTTCTGCGAGGATTGTTTTATTAAAGGGATTTGATAAGAAAGGTTTTGTTTTTTATACAAACTATGATAGCAAAAAAGGAATAGAATTAGCACAAAATCCCAATGTGGCACTAGTATTTCTTTGGAAAGAATTAGAAAGACAAGTTAGAATTGAAGGCATCGTCAAAAAAACTTCTGTGCGTCAATCCACTGACTACTTTCATAGTCGGCCTCAAGGAAGTCAAATAGGGGCTTGGGCCTCCCCCCAAAGCCAAATTGTAAAAAGTAGACTTCAATTAGAAAATAATTATAAAGAACTAAAAGAGAAATATAAAAATAAACTTACCTTGCCTAAGCCGACACACTGGGGAGGATATCTAGTTCAACCAACATTGATAGAATTTTGGCAGGGTCGATCTAGTAGGCTTCACGATCGAATATGTTATACTCTAGAAGAGAAAAAGAAATGGTCGATTGAACGTTTAGCACCATAGAAGTAAATTGCTACATCTAAAACGTTGAAAAACAATACTTTAATCATGAAAGCGATTATTCCAGTTGCAGGTGTAGGAACACGTCTGCGACCACTAACATATACGCAACCTAAGCCTTTAATTCCTGTAGCAGGGAAGCCTATTATTTCTTTTATAATAGATCAATTAATAGAAGTAGGCGTTAAAGAATTTGTATTTATTGTGGGCTACCTTGGCGAAAAAATTAAACATTATGTAGAGGAAGCTTACCCTAATTTAGAAAAAACTTTTGTAGAACAAGGAGATAGAGATGGTTCTGGTCATGCTATTTGGACAGCAAGAAGAGCGCTAAAAGGAGTGGAAGAAGCCATAATTGTCTTTGGTGATATCATTATAGATATTGATTTAAAAGCCTTTGTTGATACCCCTAACTCTTGTTTGGCTGTAAGAAAGGTCATGGATCCAAGAGATTTTGGAATTGTAGAATTTGACGAGGATGGTAATGTGCTTAAACTAATCGAAAAGCCGAATATTCCTAAGTCTAATATGGCCATGGTTGGTCTCTATAAAATTAAAGAAGTCCCTTTGCTACTAAAGGCCTTAAAACATAACATCAAAAAGAATATTCGAACAGGAGGAGAGTTTCCGTTAACAGATGCTTTAATGAGAATGGTAGAGCAAGATGAAGTTATTTTCACCACAATGGATGTTAATAATTGGTATGATTGCGGAAAGATTGAAATTCTTTTGGAAACGAATGCCCTGTTGCTGGATAAAGAGGGCTATGCTTCTGCTAATTTACCTTTATACGAAAACTCTATTATTATTAACCCCGTCAGTATAGGTAAGAAATGCGATATTAAAAATTCCATTATCGGGCCCCATGTTACTATAGGAGAACATACCAATATCTCCAATTCTATTGTCAAAAATTCTATAATTGGCAATTATGCTGCTATAAAAGAAGTGATCCTACAGAATTCAGTGGTAGGGAATGATGCAGGCATTACAGGTCTACGACAGAGTTTAAATATTGGAGATAATACAGAGATTGATTTTAGCTAGATAGCATTTCTCGTGACATTTAATTTGGAACAAATATAGCTCACTCCATTTGATAAATGCCCTTAGAAACACGCATAAAAAAAGCGGTATCAATAATTTAATTGATACCGCTTTTTACGTTTAAAGAAAGACTTACTTAGATTTTTTACTAATAGATAGCAGTGTTTGCTTTACTTCAACGATTTCGTACGCTTCAATGACATCGCCCACTTTAATATCGTTGTAGTTTTTAACCGTCACACCACATTCAAAGCCAGATTTAACTTCTTTTACATCATCTTTAAATCGCTTTAAGGAACTCACTTCTCCATGTACGCCTTCTTTAGTAGGGAAAATAACGATACCATTTCTAACCACACGGATATGTGCGTTTCTAGTAATTTTACCATCCGTTACATAACTACCTGCAATGGTACCGACCTTACTAATTTTATAAACCTCACGTACTTCTACTTCTCCAAGAACTTTCTCTTCCTTAGTAGGCTCTAACATACCTTCTATCGCAGATCGAATTTCATCGATTGCTTCATAAATAATAGAGTAAGTCTTAATTTGAACCCCTTCTCGTTCCGCTAATTTTCTAGCTCCTAAAGATGGTCTAACTTGGAAACCAATAATAATGGCATCCGATGCAGAGGCCAACAATACATCTGATTCGATGATTTGTCCTACTGCCTTATGAATCACATTTACTTGAACGGATTCTATAGATTGCTTAATTAAGGAATCAGATAATGCTTCAATAGAACCATCCACATCACCTTTCACAATTAAGTTCAATTCTTTAAAGTTACCTAAAGCGAGACGTCTTCCGATCTCATCTAAACTAATACGCTTATTCGCTCTATTCGCTTGTTCTCTCGTAATTTGCTCTCGCTTGGAAGCAATCAGTCTTGCTTCTGGCTCTGTTTCCGTGACTCGGAATTTTTCACCCGCCTGTGGTGCGCCACTCAAACCTAATACTAATACAGGAGAGGAAGGACCAGCAGTGGTAATACGTTTGCCATTCTCATTAAACATGGCTTTTATTTTTCCAGAATGAGAACCTGCAACCATTGGATCACCAATTGACAACGTTCCTGTTTGGACTAATGTCTTTGCAACGTATCCTCTACCTTTATCTAGCGATGCTTCCAGAACAACTCCGACAGCCGCTCTATCAGGATTTGCCTGCAACTCCAACATTTCTGCTTTCAGAAGAATTTCTTCCAATAGCGCATCAATATTCTGACCCATTTTAGCAGAAATATCTGTAGATTGGTATTCACCACCCCACTCTTCTACTTGAAGGTTCATTGCAGCTAACTCCGTTTTAATTCTATCTGGATTAGCCCCTGCTTTATCTATTTTGTTTATCGCAAAGATAATTGGAACACCTGCCGCCTGCGCGTGGCTAATTGCCTCTTTTGTTTGAGGCATCAAGCTATCGTCGGCTGCTATAATGATTACCGCTATATCTGTAACCTTAGCACCTCTGGCCCGCATGGCTGTAAAAGCTTCGTGACCTGGTGTATCTAGGAAAGTAATTTTTTTCTTTTCTTCTCCAACAAGTACCTCATACGCACCAATATGCTGCGTAATTCCCCCTGCTTCACCATCTGCTACACTAGCTTTTCTAATATAATCCAGTAAAGAAGTCTTACCGTGATCCACATGTCCCATCACGGTTACAATTGGAGCTCTCGGCTTCAAATCTTCTGGTGCATCAATTATTTCCTCTTCTTCTAATACTTGTTCTTCAGCAGAAATAAATTCTATCTCATGATTAAATTCATCTGCCAATAATTCTATGATCTCCGCATCTAATCGTTGGTTAATGGATACAATAACCCCCAAGTTCATACAAGTCGTGATAACATCTGTCACCTGAACCTCCATTAAACTTGCCAACTCCGATACGGAAATAAATTCTGTCAACTGTAACTTTACGTCACTCTTTTCTAATTCTTGTGCTTCTTCCTTCTTACGCATCGAATCCCGCTTATCTCTTCGGATACGCTGACGTTTTTTGCCACCGCCCTCCATACGAGCCATTGTGGACTTGATCTTATCTTCTATTTCTTTAGCAGAAACTTCTTTTACTTCATCTCTCCGACCTCGACCTCTAGATGCTGGTCGATTTCTGTTATTACCACCAGGTCTATTATTTCCTGGTCTTCCACCTTGGCGATTACCTGCGCCACCGCCTTGACGATTGCCACCGCCGCCACCTTGACGATTACCGCCTGCTCCACTGCTTTGTCCTTGACGATTACTGCCTGCTCCACCACTTTGTCCCTGACGATTGCCACCTGCTCCACTGCTTGCAGGTCGATTACTGCTATTAGACTCTACTTTCTTACGAGTTCTCTTTCTTTTTCTGGTTCTTGAAGTATCAGAAGAAGCAACAGGTTTTCCCTTGCTATCCTTCTTCTTTTGGAACTGACCTACATCAATTTTACCTAGAATTTTAGTACCTTTTAATTTTGGTGCCTCTGCTCTAATCAATTGATCTTTCGCTACTACAATTTCTGGCGTATCGGTGATCGTTTCTGGCGCTTCTGTAGGTATTTCCTTAATTTCTTTTTCTACGGCTGGCTTTTCTTTTGCTGCTGGTTTTTCTGACTGTTTCTCTTTTTCCTTTTTAGGTACCTCCTTAGCTACCACTGGAGCTGTCTTTTTATCTTCTGCGGCCGGTGCTTTTTCTACAGGCTTAACAACTGGCACTTCCTTTTTCACTTCAACAGGCTTCTCTTCGACTTTTTCTTTAATGACAGGAGGAGCTGGTTTTGCTGCTGCTTTTTTCTTCTTCTTAGGTTCTAGATCTATTTTGCCTAAGACTTTTAACTGAGGTCTATTTGAAATTTCTTCTGGTTCCTTTTTTGCTTTTACTGGCTTCGCTTCACTTTCTGATACCGTAGGTTCAGCTTTCGGCGTAGGCGTTTCAACTTTAGCCTCTACTACTGGTGCTTTCGTCACTACAGGAGCTACCACCTTTTCCACTACTGGTGGTTCAGGTGTTGGTGTAGGAATTGGTTCAGAAACAGGCTTTGGAACTGGTTCTACCGCCACAGGAGGTGGGGGTGGGGAAACAGGAACAGGTTCTTCCTCTTTCTTTTGAACAGGTCGAGTACCAATAACCAATTGGTCCGCTTTTTCTTTAATAGAAGCAGATTCCTGAAACTCTTTTTTAAGAGATGCCTCCATCTCACTGGTGACCTTGGCTATAGGCTTATCATCAATTTCAAAACCATTTCGGTTTAGAAACTCTACGATTGTAGAAGTACCTACATTAAGTTCTTTCGCTACTTTAATCAGACGTTTTGCCATTCAAATCCTTTTCCTTACTTAAGGAGTTAATAATTGATAATTTCACAGATTTTTGGTTCCCTGAAATTACTACTTTTTATTACTTTATTGTATCAACCTGCCTAAAAATCGCTGCAAAGTTAATTAAATATAGTAATACGGATATAATCTATTGTAAAAAGACTATACTTTTTAGTGTAAAAAGACACTTTTACAATAAGAAAACGAATAAATAGGCCTATTAAGTTCCTATATTATTCTTCTAATTCTTCATTTAAGACTTTCAGTACCTCATTTATCGTTTCTTCCTCTAAATCTGTTCTCCTGATTAACTCTTTAATATCCAATTCTAATACACTTCTCGCAGTATCACAACCGATCTG
>CALJIY010000006.1 GCA_937973945.1 uncultured Saprospiraceae bacterium
CAGTAATAGGTAATAGAAATATTTATTCATCTTTGCTTAAATAGTAGACTTGTTCGGCGGTAGCTGATGAGGCGAGATGGAGGAAAATTTAGTTTTGTACAAGGCAAAATTTTTCGGAATAGCCGTAGCTATTGCTAAAAATTTTAACGCCGTACAAAATTAAATTTTGCCCATATCGTCCATCAAGATGCCACCGAACAAGTCTAATAAGGGTAGTAGAGTTGTTTTTTCATGTCTACCCCGTGAGGGAATGGCAATTTTTTTTTACATTCTTTAACAAGTTTTGTCAAAGAATATTTTGTGATGTAATGTTTTGGTAATTATAATTGTTAGAAGTCAGAACGCTACGCTGTCAGAGGTCAGAACGCTACGCTGTCAGATGTATGATATTGACCACGTTACGTTGTCAACATTATACATCTGACAGTCAAACGGAGTTGACGGTCTGACCTCTGACTTCTAAAATATAGGACAGATTTCAAACTCTTTAGGAGGTCGAACTTTTGAGAAAATATAAATCAATGACAATTCTGGTCCTCCTTTTCTAGCAGTTGCTCTATTCCAAGGAGAAGAATTAATATCGTAATTAAAACCAACAGACCAATTATGATAATCAAATAGAAGCGTTGGTATCCAAGCATCTCCAAGACGATATTGTAAAGCAATGCCAACCGCAACTTCTCTACTTCTTCTTTGGTTAAGATGATATTTAAGCGTTCCTCCTAAAACAATCTCTTGATGCGGTCCTTGAAACTGACCTAAAGCTCGGAGACCTAAATCTAATTCCTCTGCCACTTTAAAACTACTCATTGCATATAGATTAAATCGTCGATCTAAATCTAATTCGGCGCCTTCAAATAAACTAGTATTCGGCTTATTGAGGTGGAAAATAGATCCTCCAATATCAATCTTCGTTCGTTTAAAAGGATTTTGAAATCTATAGTTCAAGCCAAAAGAAAAATCACCAAACCCCGTACTTGCATTTAAACCAGTTTCTCCACTAGCTAGGCTTGGGTCAAAGGCGTCGCCATTATATTGTGCGTCTACCCGCAGATTGGCATCACTCAGGCGTCTTTGCGCTAAGCCTAAATGCAGCCCCCCTGTTAGGAAATGCTTTTCTGCTAAACGATGTGTATAAGATCCTGCGAAACCAATACCTGTTTGACTCAAGGTCAAATCGCCTGCCTCATCATAATTAAACAATAAGCCAACCGAGAACAAACTATTTTTTTGATTGGTATTAATGATCTTTTTCTCGATACTCGCGGAGAAAGTTTGGTAACCTACCGGAACCGTTTTCCACTGATTTCGGTAATTCCCAACAAAGCGAATATCTCCTTTGTAAATACCTGATAAGGCTGGATTAATATAGATTGGAGATCGGTTGAATTGGGAGTAATGAATATCTTGGGCATAGAGTGCGATGCATGACCCGAGAATCATTAATAGTAAAGCCCCTCTTTTGAGATGTAAAGTGTTTAACACAGTCTTGTTTTTGTTTTAAAAAGCTGAAGTTCAATCTGACAGATTTACAGATTCAATTGCCAAATCCAGATTATAAAATGCGCAATGCTTTTACACTGGTGTTATTAAACAACTTCTTAGCTATTGGATATACTAATGTGTCCCTTTTAGGTAGACAATACCCATACTGCTAAGAATCTTCTATTAGTGTTATTAGGATATAGATATAGCTTAACTTGAGAATGAACCGTACTTTTTAATTAGTTATGAAAAACTACCTAATATATTTCAACAGTCAATCTTTATAATGACGAATGGAATATTTAAATTACTAATTAGTCTCAGGGAAGTATGGTTGTTTATCAGCTATCGGTAAGGGACGGTAATTTTATAGGATTTAGTAAACCCATATAAATTAAAAAAATGCATTTCTAGGCATCTGATTTAATATTGTGTGTTTTCTCTTAGTATAAAACTACCTTCTGTGTAGGTGGTGAATTCTTTTGTAAAAGAATTATAAGATGCAAAGTAAGTATAATATGTATATATTAACCACTCTATGCTAAACAATATTAGCAAGTTTTAGGCATAAAAGCAATAAATTCTATTGCTACAAAAAATCATTTTTTTTATATTATATTAATAAAAATTATATGAAGAATATAAGCCCCTTTTTGTCTGTTTTCGAGCAAATATAGTGGAGCGAAAAGTTTTATATTATGATTTTGTGTGTAGTGTTTAGATATCTCTATTTGGAGTGTATTTTAGTTTGATTGGAAATAGCTGTATTAATATTGAAAACAGAGATGGAGAATTGTTTGCTTTCAATTAGAAATAAAGTTCACCTTTTGAGATAGATCTCAATCTTACTAGATTAGCTAATATTTGTTAACCAGAAAGTAATTATCTATCTTCACGCTTTCTAGATAGTCTAATAGCCTACTAACCTATTTTAAGTCAAAACATATTTAGGGTTTTCATATCGTCATGTCATAATTATGACCAGAAACCTCTTATCCTCTATTTGAAAGAAACTATAGCTTATTAAGAAGTTGTTTCTAAACATATAAGAACTATCTTCTAAACAGTGATGCAGTTTTTCTAAGAAAAGAATTTCTGGAAGATCTTGTACGCTTACATGGTCCATTTTAATATGAAATTTAACAATTTTATACTCTGTATCCTATTTTGTTGTTACGCTTTGGCGGCATCAGCTAATCGGGATAGTCTATGGACCGTCTGGCAAGATGATAGGGTGGAGGATACGATTCGATTGGACGCAAGTATCGACCTAATTGGAAGGTATTATGTATATGATAATCCAGATAGTGCGTTCGTTTTAGCAGAGCAACAATTAGATTTTGCGATTAGCATCAAAGATAAAAAATGGGAAGCTATATCGGTAAGGCTTTTAGGAGTGATAAAATATGTAGAAGCTGACTATGCCGCGGCACTTAAATACTATGAGCAAGCAATTGAATTATTTGAAGCAATAGGAGATACGGAAAGACGTATAGATACCTATACCAACCTTGCACTTATTTACGAAGTAAAAGGGGAATACAAGGAAGCATTAAGTGTACTTAAAAAAGTCTATTCTATCCAAGAAGATGCTGGGTATGAAGCGGGATTTGCCTCTACACTTTATTCATTGGGAAATTGTTATTATTATACAGGAAACTTTCCTTTAGCGCTGAAATCCTATCTAGAAGGCATTGCAATTGCAAAAAAATATAAGCAAGTAGAATTGGAATCGAGTCTATATCAACCGCTGGCAAGTTTATATTTGGAGATGAAAGAATACGATCTTGCTGAGGAATATATACACGAATCCATCAATCGGAATTTAGCTACGGCAGATAGTTTTTATATGGTTTATGACTACAATACTTTAGCTTCCATTTATGAAGCTAAAAACCAAGTAGATGATGCAAAAACGACTTATCTTAAAAGTATAGCGTATGCAAAAATAGATGGTATGGATTACTCCATTAGTCAGCCTTTATTGGATTTTTCCAAATTTCTATTTAAACAAAATGATCCTACCGTATTAACATATACCAAGCAATTAATCCAATCTGCTATAGATTTAGAACAAAAAGATAAAGAGGGTTATGGCTATATCCTTGAAGGAAAATTTCATTATAAACAAGGTGCCTATAATAAAGCCAGTACCTTATGTCAAAAGGGATACCAATTAACAAAAAACTCCGGAAATTTAGCCTTTCAAAATGAAGCTTGTGAATGTCTTTATCAAGCTTTTAAAGCTATACCTTCTCCTCAAAAAGCTTTGTTTTACCATGAAAAATTTATGGCGATAACAGACAGCTTGTTTAATGAAAAAAACACGAAAGAACTCACGCAATTAGCCATGCAACATGAATTTGACGAAATATATTTAGCCGACAGTCTACAGCATGCTCAAGAAATATCCCTATTAAATGCTAATAATTTGTTGTTAACCGCTCAACGTAAAAATTACTTATTGGCTATTGTAAGTACTAGCATTCTGGCATTATTAGCTAGTCTTTTTTTCTGGAAAACTAAAAAACAGAACCAACGAATCCAAGAACAAAGAGATGAGTTAGCACAACTGAATTTTAAGAAAGACCAATTATTTACGATTATTAGTCATGATCTTCGCAAGCCTGCGCTCGCCTTTAGGAGTATTTCAAAAAAAATACATTATTTGGTGGAGAAACAAGAATATGCTCGCTTAGATGAATTTGGAGCATCTTTGGAACAATCTGCGTTTAAATTAAATAGTTTGCTAGATAATTTGTTGAATTGGGCGCTGCAACAGAGGGATCTATTACCGTATAGTCCACAGTCTATCAATATACTGGAATCTACAGAAGAAATTTATGAGCAGTTTGCACCTATTGCTAATGAGAAAGAAATCCAGTTGGAATTTGATATTGACTCCGAAACAACTGTCTTCACTGATCCAAAAGCTTTTATGACTATTGTGCGTAATTTATTGGATAATGCGATTAAGTTTACATCTGAAAAAGGAAAAGTAGTATTTAGTGCAATGAATGTAAAAGAAGGAGTACGCTTAAATATTCGAGATACGGGTGTTGGAATGAACGAACGACAGATCGCTCAACTCTTTCAACTACAACAAAATAAAAGTACTAAAGGAACAGCAGACGAATCTGGGGCGGGATTAGGTATGACTTTGGTAAAGGATTTGGTAGAATTAAATAAAGGGACCATAAAAGTCAATAGTGAAATGATGAAAGGCACTAGTATTGAAATTTTGTT
>CALJIY010000007.1 GCA_937973945.1 uncultured Saprospiraceae bacterium
GTGAATCAAATTAGAGCAAGAGCAGGCTTAGGCGCTGTTGCACAAATAACTGCTGACCAATTATTAGATGAAAGAGGTCATGAGTTATTTATGGAAGGGCATGGTAGAACGGATGAAATTCGTTTCGGTCGTTTCACAGAAGCTAGATGGGCTAAAGATGCACAAGATAATTGTAAAACTTTATTCCCACTTCCTAAGGCAGAGATTGATGCGAATGCTAACTTTACGCAGAATCCTTGTTACTAAAATAGAATAGAAGAAGCGAGAACAGAGCGTAGAGGCTTATACAGATCAACTTCTATTTTCTGCACTTACTTTTTAATTCTTAAACATAAAAACCAGAGGTCATGTATATGGCTTCTGGTTTTTTTATGCCCCTTAGTAACGACGAAATAATAACTATACACTCTTGGCTGCTTCTTTTTCCCTTATTTTCCTCTTGAAATCGGTCATAGTATCAACAATACTCCCGCTTTCAAGAGAAAACTAAGAAAAAAATAAGCTACCCAAGAATGCACATTTATTATCTCCTCGTTACTTACTGAATTTGTATTAGAAAGTGTGTATCTTAAATTAAAAGAACACCAATGTCTCAGAAACTAAAGCAAAACTGGATCTCCTTACTTTCCAAGTTTACAAACAATACTACACTGCTTACATCATCTTGGAGGGATATAGAAAAGAACTATACGCAGAAAAATAGAGCTTACCACAATTTAACGCATCTAAGTAATATGTTCGCAGAGGCTGAAAAATGGGAAGATCATATAAAGGATTTAGCGGTACTACATTTTACAATATGGTTCCATGATATTATTTATAATTCGTTGAAAAAAGATAATGAATTGAAAAGTGCGCAATTTGCTCAAGGGATATTAGAACAAACCTCTTTAGATAAAGTGAGAATTGAACAGTGCTATCAGCAAATCTTACTAACTATCAATCACCAACCGCCTTCTTCAGCTAGTTTAGATGATCGATTTCTGATTGACTTTGATTTAGAAATTTTGAGTAAAGACTGGGAATCATATAAAGCTTACAGCCAACAAGTAAGAAAAGAATATTGGATGTACCCTTATGTTCTATATAAAAATGGGCGTAAAAAAGCGATGCGTCATTTTCTAGAAAGAGAATATATCTATCAAACACCTTTTTATCAAAAAGAAAAAGAAGCACAAGCACGCAAGAATATTGAACGGGAGATCGAAGAATTACTTTGATATTAGACATTATAAACTTTAGCAACTATAAAAAAGACAATGAAAGGCTTTAGAGAATACGTTAAAAAATTCGGTAATATTAAGGAAGATACTTTTACAGAACTCAAGACGAATTATACCCAAATCCATTTATCTAAAAAAGAATTATTTTCTAGTGAAGGAGAATATGCACGAAAAGTTGGTTTCTTGGAAAAAGGAATAATCAGAGCGTTCATTCGAAATAGTGAAGGTAAAGAATATACGAAGCAGTTCTTTTTTGCCCCTTCAATTATTGGAGCCTATAGCTCTTTATTGACCAATCAACCTAATAAAATCATCCAAGAAACCTTAACAAACTGCACGATTTGGATCGCTGACTATTCAAAAATTGAAGCCCTATACGCTCGACATCATGAGATGGAACGGGTAGGCCGAAAAATAGCGGAATACTATTATCTGGAAAAAGAAAGGAATTTAGTAGAAATGGCATTATTTGATGCTGACAAAAGATATTCACTTTTAAAAGAACGATTTCCTACCATTGAATCTCAAGTTCAACAATACCATATCGCCTCTTATTTAGGCATCTCTCCTACTCAATTAAGTCGAATTAGAAAAAAGATGCAAATTTCCTGACCGTCTTTACATATGTAAAGGAAAAAGGGAATTTCTTTCTATAGCTTTGTCGCATCAGCTAATAGAATCTAAGTACTTAAAATAATTAAAGCGTATCAAATGACGATAATTTGCTACAGTTGTGGACGTGGAGAGAATCCTGAAAACACGATTCAAGGAATTAGGCATTGTCAAGAAATTGCCCCTGATTGGAGGATTGAAATGGATATCCAAATCACTTCAGATGATCAGCTAGTATTATTCCACGATTATGAAACAAAGAGAACGACAGGAGAAAATAAATTAATAAATGAACTAAGTTTAAGAGAAGTAAAGCGTCTCAATGCTGGGTATCATTTTAAAAAGCAGGGAAATTATATATATAGATCAGCTCCAATACAGATTCCAGAATTAAGCGAAGTATTTAAAGAATTTCCAAAAGCCAAATTATTATTGGATGTTCATACAAATAATTCAAAAGCAGTAAATATCTTAATCAATTTGATAGATACCCAATTTAAGAAAGGGGATTTTATAATAGCGAGTGAATACGATAACATCATAAAGGAATTCAAAAAGGAGCGACCGAATTGGCGATATGCAGTCCCAGCAACAGAAGCAAAAAGGATGTTGTACAGTAGCTTTCTTTATTTAGACGGCCTATTTCCTATTCAATCTGATATCTTAATGTTGCCTAAGCAATATAGAAAAATAAATGTACTCAGGGATAGGGTTATCAATCATGCTAAAAAGAGGAATAAGGAAATTTGGGCATGGATGTATGAAGGCGAAGAAGTGAGAACAGTGAATTCTGTAAAAGAAATAGAAGAGCTGAAAGAATTAGGAATCGATGGCGTTTTTACGGATTTTCCGAAAGGCTTAAAAAATGAAATGGTTATAAAACAAGGTTGGGATAACTAATCTATTCATCCAATTACTGCAAGTGAAATGTCATCAATTTAAGAAAAGTAAGGCAGCTGACTGTGGCATAATTCAACGCGGAGCTACT
>CALJIY010000008.1 GCA_937973945.1 uncultured Saprospiraceae bacterium
GTATTGAAAGCAATTAATTCATTTACATTTTTAATAGGGGCATTTTCGCCGAGGGAAGCAAAGTATTTATTTAGTCCATCCTTGTATTCAAAAAGCATTACATTAAAAGATAATTGCCCGACTTCTGAAGGGCCTATTTTGACGATTTCAATGATCGTAGCTCCTTGGCTTTTGAGAAAGGCAACCTGCTTTTCTACAATAGCATCTACCTCTTTTATTTTTCCTAGGGGCTGCGTGTATAGGCCGATCCGCTTTCCTGCTAAACCGTCTTTATTTAAAAATTGGGTATAATCGGTATAGGTCTTTCCTTCGTTTAATAAGGTTTTTGCATCACTATTATCTATGCCCACCATTGTACCCAAACAAATTGCTGCATCTCTAACTGTACGTGCCATCGGACCAGGCGTATCCTGCGTAAAAGAAATAGGGATTATCCCAGCTCGACTAATCAAGCCCACCGTTGGCTTGATACCCACAATGCCATTTGCTGTAGAGGGACAAACAATTGACCCATTCGTTTCTGTACCAATAGCGATCATGCATAAATTAGCAGATACCGCCACTCCTGAACCAGAACTAGACCCACATGGATTGCGATCCAATACATAAGGATTTTTAACCTGTCCGCCCAAACCACTCCAACCACTAGACGATTTTTTGCCTCTAAAATTTGCCCACTCACTGAGATTGGCTTTCCCCAAAATAACGGCCCCTGCCTCGCGTAAAGATTTGGCTACCCAACTATCTTGCAATGGTTTTGATCCTTCTAATGCCCTCGACCCAGCAGTAGTAAACATTCTATCCTGCGTATCAATATTATCTTTTAACAAGACAGGAATGCCATGCATAGGACCTCTGGATGTACCTACTTTTAATTCTTCATCTAACTGCTTGGCGATGCTCAGTGCATCCGGATTTACCTGCATTACTGCATTAATACTTGGTCCATTTTTATCAATGGCTTCAATCCGATCTAGATATTGTTGGGTAATTTCTTGGATGCTGAATGTTCCGTTTTGATAGCCTTGTTGTAGTTGTTCTATAGTAGCTTCTTCTAATGTGAAACCGGGTATGATGGATGCCTCTTGTGGTGCTTCAATTATAGGCTGTTGCACCTCACAAGCAAGTAAGACCAATGGCAGTAAAAAGATTAAAAGTTTTTTCATTGATGAGTCTGTTTTAGTTCAACGTATAGCTTCTCAAGATAGGAAAAGAATTTGTTCTTCTAGTAATTTGTAAGGTTTGTGATGAAAAAAGTAATGTTTATTTGATTTAATGTAAAGTTTGTTTTACATTTGTAATGTAAACTTTACATTTTGACAATAAATCAATACTTTAAACAATGAAAATTCAACTATTACCTAATGTATTTAAGAAAATTGGCTTGTTAGTTTATATAGGGGGAGCGATCCCAGATTTTCTAAAAGGATATAGGGAAGGATATAGTGGGGGTTCTGATGATGTTATAAACAACCCTCTTTCTATTTCTGATGAAACACACTTTTATATGACTACTATTTCCTTGGTAGGCATTATGATATATGCGCTATCCAAAGAAAAAATTGAAGATGAATACATGAAAAAACTGAGATTGGAATCTGTCACGATTACTTTTGTTTTATCTGTATTTTTTGTATTAGTTGGTACTTTAATAAAAGGAGTAGATTACTGCTATGGAGCAGATTCATTAGTAGAGTTACAATTACTATTATTCTTGATTATTTTCTTTTTTAAGAAGCGTTCGGCATTGGCTTAATTTTTTCAACCCAAAATAATTGATATGAAATTCTTAAAAGCTATATTTCGATGTGTTCTTTATTCTATTGCTTTTTTTCTTTGTGCTTATTTCGCGACAGGAAAATTGGATATAATAGACGCAATTGTCCCTGGAATCGTAGGAGGTATATTTCTGGTTCTTGTAACTTCTGAATAACGTTTCCTAAGCTTTCAAAATTTAGGGAACGTGCTCTATCAAGGCGTACATTCAATCCTTGATTCGCATACACTCTTCAAAAATAATTTTTATGAAAATTCAAATCTTACCACATATTTTTAAAAAAATTGGTCTAGTATTATTTTTTATTAGTTTTATAAATCCTTATATGATTGGATTTATGCAAAGACTATTGGGATTTCCTTTGAATAGAGAATGGTCAACACCAATCTGGCTGAAGGCCTTAGAGTTAGTATCATTATCAGGTATTCTATTTTATTTTTTATCAAAAGAAAAAATCGAAGATGAACTAATCTATAACTTGAGAATGGAAGCTATGAGTACGGCATTTATTATAGGCTTGGGTGTTCTATGGTTAGTACAAATATTAACGATCAATGGAGAATCGACAATGGGAATTTCGGGCTTGTTCTATTTCTACATGATTTTATTTCTAATCATCTATCATTACAAAAAACGAAATTTTAGTCTATGAAAAACACTATAAAAGTAGAGCGTGCAAGGCATGATATGACGCAAGCCGACTTAGCAGAAAAGATTAGTGTTTCTCGACAAACGATCCATGCGATTGAGAAAGGGAAGTTTGTGCCTTCTACTGTATTGGCTTTAAAAATTGCTCGTTTTTTTGAATTAAAAGTGGAAGAAATCTTTACTTTGGAAGAGGGGGATTGATACAGGCTAAAGATGTATTTTTTTATAACAGAAATCACTAAATCAAACAAACCAATGAAAAAAAAATCCATATTTAAAATAGGACTAGTATTCGCTATTTTATTACTGCTATTAGAAATTCTATTGTTAGACTTCGATAATTTGAAAGCAAGTTTTACTCTAAAGAAGATCATCAGTATGACCATCCCAATATTAATTATCATCCAGATGGTCATTTCAATAAAGCAGTTTAAAGAAGAAAAATGAACATACCCAACCAAGACATCAAAACAAAAAGTATCTACAAAGACCTATCCTTAGCCAAAGACGGTCATCAAAAAATAGCATGGGTCAAACGCCATATGCCCATTCTCAATGCCATAGAAAACCGCTTTCAAAAAGAGCAACCCTTTAAAGGTAAACGGATTGCCTTATCTATACATTTAGAAGCAAAGACAGCTTATCTCGCACAGGTATTTGCAAGCGGTGGGGCGGAGGTCCATGTGACAGGAAGCAACCCTTTGTCCACCAAAGACGAAGTGGTAGCAGCATTGATTGATAGTGGTATTGCGACTTATGCGATACATGGGGCTAGCGAAGAAGCCTATGAAGAATTTTTGACAGCCACTTTGAAATGTGAACCGCATATTGTGATTGATGATGGGGGGGATTTAGTACAAGAATTGCATGATGGACTAGCTAAGTATGCGACACATGTAATAGGAGCTTGTGAA
>CALJIY010000009.1 GCA_937973945.1 uncultured Saprospiraceae bacterium
GTTGAATTTGAAGTTTTAAAGTGTCAACTACATTTTAGTAGCAAGTAAACTTGTCAATAATTTTAATAAAATGTTCTAGTACCAGATAAAAGATCTTACTGACAACATATCCAAATAAATACGAATTAGAATAAATACACATACAACTATCAATTTTCTACTCCCCTTATTCATTTGTAATACTATTCTAAGGGCACTATATAAAAGGGCAAACTTTTTGCAATTAAATAAGATAGAAATAAACGCAAACAGTCCAATTATTTTTCATTTATTAGATGACTCCCCTAATTTGATCTAAAAAGGACTTTCAATTTTGATAGTTCTAATTATTACAAAGCCCATGACAAAATTGAATTACACAGGAGCATTCTTTTTAATTTTTATGATATTTTCTAATACCATAACGGGACAAATATGGTATAAATTAGATATGTTAGAGGATGGGGAAACTTATCAAGTGTCTTTAATCTCTGACGTTGATTGGTCCCTTCCAAATAATATTACTAGTACAGGACAAATAACTTTAAAAGCACCTACATTAGAATTGGAAATAACCGATTTCCAAAGTTTAAATTCTAATTTAAACTGGGAATACAATTCTAGATATAATGCACCATCTGAATCAAATGATTTTGATTATTTTTCTTTTGGACTAGAAAGTTCTAATAGAAATTTCGAATACGAAGCGGGCGAAGAAGTCCCATTGCTTAGTTTCAAAAATGCTAATGGATGTGCAGATTTTGTAAGCTTGTTAGATAATGATACAGATCCTTATATCTACTCTAGATCTAAAGAAGTAAATATTGGTAACCAATTAACAGTAGTTGGTGCTAGGGGAAATGCCATTTTAGGCGTTAAAGGAAAAAAGATGGTTCGATGCAAAAAACAAATTATTCAGAAAGAAAAATTTGTTAAAAACCACAATCTATATCCTAATCCTGCTCATGATAATTTAACACTAGAATTTGATTGGAAAAACAACAAGTCTAATAATATAGTTTACATAAGAGACAACTCTGGTAAGACTGTAATAGCAGAAAAAGCAATCGTAGAAAAAGGATTTAATAATTTTTCTTTTGACATTAGTAATTTATCTGGCGGCATTTATAATGTGGAGATAGTAGCCGAATCTGGAGAATCAATTCCTTTAGATCGCTTCGTAAAAATCTACTCTGCTAATCTTGATGAAATGAAACAAGAAATAGAGGACAAAGAAAAAAGTGAAAATAAAAGATATTAAGAAATATATTAACCAAACTTAAGCGTTTTAAGGGAAAAGATGATTAATACATCTTTATCCCTTAATTCATTTTAAAAAGAAGTTATTTCGATCTAATTAGCATTCGAATACTTCCGTAAAAGATTTAATAAAATCTTTTCTTACCAAACCGGTTTAAGTACATACCACTATTGTTCAATCTATTTATTGAGCAGCGTTTTAGCTATGTAAAAAATTCCTACTATTTATATGCGTTAATCACAGTTAACGTCAAAAGTACTTAAACCTAGCAACAATTTTTCTAAGAAACTTAAAAGGCTAATAGAATGATTTTCTATCAAATTTCTTGATCGCAATACAGCGACAAGGATGGATTAGAAATCGTAAAAATTAACATGGACTAGCGTTCATCCGCTATTCCAGGGTGCTTGCATAATAAGCAATTGGTAGCACTTTAGATTGAGGCAACTAGCCGCAACTTATCTGAGTTGTTGGCATAGACTTGTCCTAATTTCTAGCTTTAAGATTCTATGAAAAAAATCAAAATCCTCCTCATTTTTTTATTAAGTTGTCTATGCTACTTTGCACAAGCACAGGTAGAATTTAATGTTAGACAATTAAGTAATTGTAATGAATTCCAAGTTAGTCTTACACCTACTACTACTTATTTTACGCCTTTTAATTTAACGAATAGTGCGCAAGTTACTTTAGTAGTACCTACCGGAAGTGTAAACATAAGCAACCTATCATCCATCACTGGTAATTGGAGCTTCACTGCGCCAATGGTTATTGCTCCATCTGAGAATCCAGCTTTCGATTATATCAATTTCCAACTTACAAATAACACCTCTTTAATCAACTATCAAGCTGGTGTGGAGGTTCCTTTATTTAGCATTACGACCATCCGAAACTGTGCCGCTGGAAATGTTGTTTTGATGAATAATAACACTGATCCATTCCGATTTCCCAATTCACAGAATATTAATGTAGGCAATTCTATAACCGTGTTGGGAGCAGGAGGTAATGCCTATTCTGGAAATTATAATAATGGAACTAACACGACTCCACCAACGACTGCATCTTCTGACTGTTTGATCGAATATCAAATAGCACAAGTAGGAGACAATTTATTTCAAGTAAGTTTAACGCCAGATACAACTTGGACAGGGGTCAATGCAATCACCTCTACAGCACAAGTAAGCATTAGAGTACCTTCTGGTAGTTTAAATATAGGCAACCTTACGAATAGCATTCCGACAGCCGTTTGGAAACTTAATTCTAGTTATTTTAATCCACCTGAAAACCCGGGTTGGGATTACTATAGTTTTGGACTAGAGTTAACACAAGACATTCCTTATAATAAAGGGGTGCCAGTCAATTTATTTCGATTTGAAAATCTAGGAAATTGCACAGGAAGTAGTATTGTTCTAATTGATAATGGTACAGATCCTTTAATGCAATCGAATAGTCAAAGTGCAAATATAGAACAACAGATCACTGTCTCAGGTTGGCAAATGGAGGATGTGCCTGTTTGTGTAGCAGGAGATATTATTACTAGCTGTACTCCTTCCAACCAGTCTTTTCCTAGCAATTGTCTTATCGAATATCAGATAGAACAAGTGGGGGACAAAATCTTCCAAGTAAGTTTAACACCAGATACTACTTGGACAGGTGTTAATGCAATTACGTCTACTGCACAAGTCAGCATTAGAGTACCTTCTGGTAGTTTAATTGCGGGAAATCTTACGAATAATATTCCGACAGCTATTTGGAAACTAAATTCTAGTTACTTCAATCCACCAGAGAATCCTGGATGGGATTATTACAGTTTCGGATTAGAATTAACACAAGATATACCTTATACTAAAGGCGTAAAAGTTAATTTATTTAGATTTGAAAATCTAGGAAATTGTACAGGAAGTAATATTATTTTAATAGATAATACTACCGACCCGCTCATGCAGCCAAATAGTCAAAGTGCTAATATAGAACAGCAGATCACTATTTCTGGATGGCAAATGGAAGATGTACCTGTTTGTGTGTCAGGAGACATTACGACTACCTGTTCTTCCAGTAATCAACCTTTCCCAGTAAATTGCCTCATAGAATATCAGTTAGAATCTATTGGAAGTAATTTATTTCAAGTAAGTCTAACCCCTAATATTACTTGGACTGGCATTAATGCCTATACGGCTACTGGTCAAGTTAGTATTAGAGTGCCTTCGGGAAGTTTTGTAATGGGTAATCTTGTCAATAATATTCCAACAGCAAGATGGACGAGAAATTCTAGATATTTAAGTCCACCAGAAAATCCAGCTTGGGACTATTACAGTTTTGGCTTGGAATACACCCCAGACATTCCTTATACGCAAGGTGTAAAAGTCAATTTATTTCAATTTGAAAATTTGGGCAGTTGCACTGGAGATAGTATTTATTTAATAGATAATACTACGGACCCTTTAATGCAACCTAATACGCAAAATGCAAATATAGAACAACAGTTAACGGTCTCTGGATGGCAAATGGAAGACGTGCCAATTTGTATAGCAGATGGAACAAGTGCCGCATGTTGTTCTTGTTTTTCAGGCAATAACCTCGATCCAGATTTCACCATGACACTGGGCTGTGCAGATGAACAAAGTTCATTTCAAACAACTGTTTTTTCCAATATCACTAATTGGTTCTGGAATTTCGGAGATGGCATAGGAGTTTCTTCATTACCCAATCCAAGTTACACTTATTCAAACTCAGGAACTTATACTGTTTCTTTGATCGTGACTTATAGCGATGGAGAACAAAAGTTAGTGGTCAAGCAAGTGAATATATGCGACGATGCCGCTACCCCACCGAGTAACACACTCAGCGCTTCAAGAGTATGTATGGGGGAAGCTACCCAGTTTACTTGCCCAGCTGGAACAAATATAAATAGTGTGCTATGGAATTTTGGGGATGGCGTAGGAACTTCGACTCAAAAAAATCCTAGTTATATCTATCAAGCACATGGAACTTACAAAGTATCCTTGACTATATACTATACGAATGGCACAAGTACAACACTAGTGGAAGACGCAATAGTAGACCCAATGATTTGGCCACTTGTCAGAACCATGAAAGATACAGTTTGCGTTGGCGAATGTGTTCGCCTACAAGCGCAGGGTGGAGACTCATATGCTTGGTCTCCTAGCACCACTATTGACGATCCTACATTTTTCAGTCCTGTGGTATGCCCTACTTCCACTACTACTTATACCGTAATCATTGGAAATAATATTGGCTGTACTGCTACTGGTAATGTGACGGTTTATGTTGCTGATCCTCCTGTCATCCAAACCATCAATGACATTAACGTTTGTGCAGGAGAACCTGCTACGTTAGGGGTTGCAAGTGGCGAAGGCGATTTTCAATGGGGTCCAGTTGGAACCATAGTCAACGGGACTATTGAAAATGCCATAGCTAATCCGACAAGCACTACGGAATATTGTGTAACATTGACTGATTCACATGGTTGTACAGCATCAGATTGTATGACGGTAACGGTATTACCCAATCCTATAGTTAGCGCAGGAAATGACCAAGAAATATGTAGTGGAAATACCGCTCTATTAAATGCAACTGGTGGTATCAATTACCAATGGAGTCCAGCTATAAATATTACAAACGCGGCTATCCCGAATCCAATTGTTTCTCCAAATACAACGACTACTTATTGTGTGACCGTTACAGATAATAATGGCTGTACTGCTACTGATTGCGTAATAATAACAGTAAATGACATTAGCACTTCACTTAACAATGACGCGACCATTTGTGCTGGACAATCTACGCTACTTAGTGCAACTGGCGGCGCCAGCTACAACTGGAGTCCAAGCATTGGATTAAGTAGTACCACTATTTCTAATCCAACCGCTTCACCAGTCACAAGTACTAATTATTGTGTGACCATAACGAATGCTGCTGGATGTACAGAAGAGAGATGTGTATTAGTAAATGTAAATTCATCGGTTACTGCAAATGCAGGTCAAGACGTAAGTATCTGTAAAGACCAGCCTACCCAATTATTTGCAACAGGTGGTAGTACTTATAGATGGAGCCCTACTAATAATTTATCAAATGCATCTATCGGTAATCCTATTGCCTCCCCTGCTATTACGACTAATTATTGCGTGACCGTTACAGACAGTAATGGCTGCACAGATACAGATTGTGTTCAAGTCCTTGTAGAAAATAATTTGGTCGCAAATGCTGGCCAGGACCAAACCATTTGTCGAGGAGAAAATGTAGTTTTAAATGCTAGCGGCGGCACTACTTATAGATGGAGTCCAAGTAATGGCCTAAGCAATAGTACCGTCCCTAATCCTGTGGTAACACCAAATGCTACCACTACTTACTGCGTAACGATCACAGATAATAATGGATGTGTCGCAAACGACTGTGTGAATATAATTGTAGACGGAGCGATTGCAGCGAATGCAGGAAATGATATTACACTTTGCAGAGGAAATACTAGTCAATTGTCTGCCTCTGGGGGTACTAATTATAGATGGAGCCCTTCTATTGGGCTAAGCAATACCAATAGTAGCAATCCAATTGTTACAGCTAATACGACGACCACTTATTGTGTCACGGTAACAGATAATGCTGGTTGTGAAGCAAGTGATTGTGTGAATGTAATTGTTGAAAATGGCATTACTGCCAATGCAGGAAATGATGTGACGATCTGTTCTAGTGGTATGACACAATTAGTCGCTTCTGGTGGAGTTTCTTATGAATGGAGTCCAACAATAGGATTAAACAATCCGAATATAAATAACCCAATTGCTAGTCCAAACGCTTCGACTAGTTATTGTGTAACCGTCACTTCGGCAAAAGGATGTACCAGTGTGGATTGTGTACAAGTAAACATCGGTAGTTCTTTAACAGCCAATGCAGGTACCGATCAATCAATTTGTACAGGAGCTAGCACGCAGTTAACAGCTTCAGGAGGGACGAGTTACCAATGGAGCCCAACTAATGGTTTATCAAATCCTAATAGTCAAAATCCAGTTGCGACTCCAAGCCTTTCGACCACCTATTGTGTGACCGTTTCTGATGGCAACAACTGTACAGGTTCAGACTGTGTCACCATCAATGTCGGGAATTCTTTAACGGCGAGTGCTGGTCCAGATCAAAGTATTTGTTTGGGCAATTCAACACAGCTTGCTGCTTCAGGAGGAAATTCCTACCAGTGGAACCCAAGTTTAGGTTTAAGTAATGCTAGTATTGCAAATCCGATTAGTTCACCAACTACTACAACTATCTATTGCGTAACTGTCACGGACAATAATGGATGTACAGATACGGATTGTATGCGTGTGCAAGTCGGGAATTCAATTAATGCAAATGCAGGTAATGATGTAAATATTTGTAGCGGCACAACTGCTGCCTTAAATGCAAGCGGAGGAAGCACTTATCGTTGGCTACCTAGCACAGGATTAAGTAATCCGAATATTGCTAATCCTACAGTTAATGTTAACAGCTCGACCGTTTATTGCGTCACAGTAACAGACAGTAATGGTTGCACAGGAACAGATTGTGTAAATGTTAATATTGGCAATTCTATCACTGCGAATGCTGGCAATGATATAAGTATTTGTAATGGTTCAACCGCTCAGTTAAATGCAAGCGGCGGAACTAGCTATCAGTGGTCGCCAACTTCTGGATTAAGTAATGCTACTATTGCCAATCCAACCGTCAATGTTTCTACACCAAGAACTTATTGCGTCACTGTAACAGATGCTAATGGATGTACAGGAACAGACTGTGTCAACGTCAGTATAGGAGAAACGGTAGTAGCAAATGCAGGAAGTGATCAGCGGGTTTGCTCTGGTTCATTAGCTACCTTAAATGCAAGCGGTGGAACTAGTTATCGTTGGTTCCCTACATCTGGACTTAGTAATCCAAATGTCGCTAATCCAACCGTCAATATCACTGTACCGACCACCTATTGTGTCACAGTAATGGAAAATGGAAAATGTTCAAGTGTAGACTGTATTACCATAGATGTAAGCAACGGTTTATCTGCTAATGCTGGTAATGATATTAATATATGTAGTGGCAGTTCCGCCTCGCTTAATGCTAGTGGTGGTAGTACTTATCGATGGTCTCCTACCTCAGGTTTAAGTAATCCGAACATTGCCAACCCGACGGTAACCGCTACCTCTTCTACAGTCTATTGTGTAACCGTTACAGATAATAATGGCTGTACAGGAACAGATTGTGTCAACGTCAATGTCGGGAACACCATTAATGTAAGTGCAGGTACTGACAAAACGATTTGTCGAGGTACTTCTACACAATTATCTGCCAGTGGAGGCACTTCTTATTCATGGACACCTACCACGGGCTTGAGTAATCCGAATATTGCCAACCCTACGGTTAGTCCTAGTGTCACTACTATTTATTGTGTAACTGCCTCAACCACTGGTGGTTGTTCAAAAGTAGATTGTGTTCAAATAAATGTAAATGAAGTAGTTACTGCCAATGCAGGAAACGATATAAGCACCTGTAATGGAGGCGCTACCAATCTAAATGCTACAGGTGGCACTGGATATAATTGGTCCCCTACAACAGGTTTAAGCAATCCCAATATTGCCAATCCTATCGTCAACGTTTCTGTTCCAACTACCTATTGCGTGACCGTAACAGACAACGGAAAATGTGCAGGAGTCGACTGTGTCACCGTCAATATAAATGGTGGTATTACGGCTAATGCAGGTAATGATGTAAGTATTTGTAAAGGAGAAGCTACAAAATTATATGCAAGTGGTGGCACCTCTTATTCTTGGACACCCTCGGCAGGATTAAGTGATCCTAATAGTGCCACGCCAACGGTTAGTCCTACAGTTACCACCATCTATTGTGTTAATGTTTCCAATGGTAATTGTTCAAAAGTAGATTGTGTTACAGTAAATGTAAGTGATGTTGTCAATGCCAATGCAGGAAACGATAGGAGTGTTTGTAATGGCAGCAGTACTACCTTAAATGCTAGTGGTGGTACTTCTTATAGTTGGTCACCTACTGCTGGCCTTAACAATCCTACTATTGCCAATCCTACCGTCAATGTTTCTGTTCCGACTACCTATTGTGTCACCGTTACAGAAAATGGAAAATGTGCAGGTGTAGATTGTGTAACAGTAAATGTGAATGGCAGCATAACTGCAAATGCAGGAAATGATATAAGTATTTGCAATGGAACTAGTGCCACATTAAATGCAAGTGGTGGTACGACCTATCGTTGGTCACCAAGCGCAGGATTGAGTAATCCAAACATTGCGAATCCTACTGTGAATATTTCTAGCCCTACTACCTATTGCGTAACCATTACGGACAACAATGGTTGTTCAGGAATAGACTGCGTGAATGTATCCATTGGATCTGGAACAACGGCTAATGCTGGAACAGATATAGCAGTGTGTATTGGAAATAGTGCCCAATTAAATGCTAGCGGAGGAGTCAGTTACCAATGGAGTCCGACTGTTGGTTTAAACAATCCAAACATTGCTGCTCCTACGGTAACGCCTACAGCAAGTAATACTTACTGCGTAACGGTAACCGATATTAATGGCTGTACTGCACAAGATTGCATGACGGTATCCACTAAGAAAATTCAAAGTAGTATTAGTAATGACATCACCATTTGCGAAGGCGATAAGACCCCATTAATCGCCACTGGTGGTGATTTCTATTCTTGGACACCTACTACAGGATTAAGTAATCCAAATATCGCCTCCCCTATAGCTAGTCCAACTTCAACGATTACTTACTGCGCTAATATATCTGCAGAAGATTGTACTAAAAAAGAATGTGTTACTATAACAGTAATTGATTGTACAAATGGAGATGATGATAATGGTGTTCCAGGTATCTGTAATCCAGGCGCAAATGCAGTTGCATGTCCAGATAAAAACATTTGTATTGGAGAAGAAACACAGTTAGTCGTAAATGGCGGTGATGCTTGGTCTTGGTCACCATCTAATTCCTTAAATAATCCTTTTACAGCCTATCCACTTGCTTCGCCTATTGTAACGACCACTTACACCGTAACCGTAACTGATTTGAATGGTTGTACAGATACCGATCAGGTAACGATCTACGTAGATAATTGTGGCGTCACGCCTGGTCCATGCAGCAATGGTCCTTTGGTCGTTGCTTGTGAAGACAAAACGATTTGTGCTGGAGAAAACGTACAATTAACCGTAACAACTGGTCTTACTTATCAGTGGCTTCCAGTTACCAATTTATCTAATCCATTTAGTGGCGTCCCTATTGCCAATCCATCTACCACCACGACCTATTCTGTTACAGTCACAGATATAAATGGGTGTACTGGAACAGATGAGGTAACGATTTATGTCACTTCGGATTGTTCTAATGAATCCAATCCTCAACCTTGCACGACCCCTGCTTTCGTAGTGGCTTGTGAGGATAAATTTATTTGTAAAGGCGGAAGTATCAGACTGAATGTTACTACAGGTGCTTCTTATGAATGGAGTCCAGATAATAGTTTGTCACATCCGAATGTAGGCGCACCAATAGCAAGACCTCTATCTACGACAGTTTATACGGTTACCTTGACCGATGAGAATGGTTGTACTGGAACAGATGAAGTCACTGTCTTCGTAAATGAAGCCCAAGCCTTCGCTGGTGTAGATGTTTCTACCTGTGGGAGTGCCGTCCAATTGAATGCTTCAGGAGGCAATACCTATAGATGGAGTCCAAGCGCAGGATTAAGCAATACTAATATTGCAAACCCTGTAGCTAACCCTTCTGCTACGACTGTCTATTGTGTAAGCATTACAGATTTAGATGGTTGTACCGCTACTGATTGTGTAGAGGTGACCGTAGGAAGTTCTTTTCCTGCTGTGGCTTGTGAAGATAAATCGATCTGTCAAGGAGCAAATGTTACCTTAACCGTTACCTCAGGATCAGCCTATAGCTGGAGTCCAAGTACTGGTCTTTCTAATACAACTATTGGTACGCCTATCGCTAGTCCATCTCAAACAACTACTTACTTTGTAACGGTAACAGACGAATTTGGCTGTACCTCCGTAGATGATGTAATCGTAAATGTGGATCCTAATTGTACGAATGGAAGATCTTGTCCAGAAGGTATTTTGCCAACGATACCGATGACCATTGAACTATCAGATTGTCAATTATCCGGAGAACTTTGCTTGCCTATTGAGCGGAGTGTTATGTCAGATTATATTTTCAAAATCAATGGCATTGAACAAACCGAAGAAGCCTTTAAGGATTGTCAATTGAACTACTCTTTTGCCTATACTTATTTCACCGTTCCAGACCGAGGCAAGAACGGACCCTACCATTTAGATCAATGGATTGTTGACGGAAATGACCATAGTGGAACTTTTGAAACTATTGAAGAATTGATTCAATTAATGAACAGCATAGACCCTAGCGGAAATTGGATTGCAGATGAAAGCACGCTTACGATAAAAGGTGGTCACCCAGAAGTAAAGTATAGCACGATGAGCATAGAACAAATAGCCTCAAATGCAACCGCAATGCTTGACTTGAATACCAATATTACTCCTTCTGAAACGATCCTAATTCTACCTATCGGAACTAATGAAGTAGAGATCATGCTAAAAGAAACGGGTTGTAAAGCACAAGCTTCTATAAGCGTCACTTGTCCAAATGACTTTGTTTGTGCGGATTTATTTTTGGAAGAAAATATAGAAAGAACCTTAAATGATTGCGAAGAATTGATTGAAGTTTGTTTAGAATTTCCATTGCTCTCTGCGGCAGAATATACTTATCTACATAATGGACTACCGTACCAAGGTGATGGTGGCTTTTGTTCCTTGAGTGGAACAACCACTGCATTATATGTTGGAGCTGGCGAACACGAATTAATTGTGACGCATATAAACACTGGATGTACAGATACCTTGTATGTCGTGGCGACCTGCCCGACTCCATTGACCAATGAAGCTGAACCAGAGGCTGATACAGATGAAGTGACAACGAATGTTAATGAAGCTATTACTATTGATGTAAGTGCAAATGATCGTTCATTAGGTGTGGTGCAAAGCATAGAAATAATTACCTATCCAACGAAAGGACAGGTAGCAATTATGGAAGATCAATCCATCAACTATCAACCAAATGAAGACTACTGTGACACAGAATTAGGAGATAAATTTAGTTATAAAATTTGTAATGATTATGGATGTGATGTAGCAGATGTTTTGGTAAAAGTAGCCTGCAAACCTCTATCCGTATACAGTGGATTTTCACCAAACGGAGATGGTATTAATGATTATTTTAAAATAGAAGGGGTAGAAGAGTACCCTAATAGTACACTTCAAGTATTCAACCGTTGGGGAACCTTAATTTTCCAACAAAAAGCTTATCAAAATGACTGGGATGGCCAGTATAAATCTAATCCATTAGCAGATGGCGTTTACTTCTATTTATTTATGGATGGATATGGCAACAAACAATCCGGTTATATTCAGATTAGTAGATAAGGAACAATTAAATGTTTAAGAATAATTTAATTGGAGGCATTACTTTTTAGTAATGTCCTCTTTTTAAATTAGAGGTAGGTTTAAGCATGTAATCTGCAAGACATTTATTTGGCTGGCTCTTGTAAAAATTTGTTAATCACAATTTTGAACCAGTTAATTAAAATTGGCGGTTACGCATTACGCATTCACAGTCAGCCTGCTTAGTGACAGGGACAAAATAAGTGTAAAAAATAACACGTTAAATACATTTAAATTTCTACCTAAAAAAGGTCATTTAGGTTTGAAATTTGTATTTACATTAAAATAAATTTGGATAACCGTATAATGAAGGTTGAGCTTATTAGTTCAACCTTTTTTTTTGTTTTTGGTCATACACACTTTCCATAAACTAATTTTAATGTAAGAAATAAGCAGATTCAGCTTCAATAACAATAAAAAAACATTTTTTACCTAATTTCAACCTTCGCTAAAAGAATATTACAATATATTTGCATCTAATAGACACAGTTCCACTTTAAAATTCGTTACTTCTCTAGGGTATATATAGTCTAAAATATAATTCTTAACGCCTTATTAGCCCATTTACAAAAAGACAAGCCAATCCGTATTATTCGATTAGCTATATTTATATTTTAAACCTAAAAATTATTGAACTTTATGAGCAAGCTATGCCAATTAACCTTACTTTTCTGTATGGTGTTTTCTGTATCTGCTTTTGCACAGCCTTCTAATTTACCTGAAAATACAGAGCCAGGAAAGTGTTATGCAAAATGTTTGATCCCTGATGAATTTGATTTAGCAACTTCTCAGATCGAGACAAAAGCAGCTTACACAAAACTTGATGTGATCGCTCCATCTACAGAAACGATTACTCGTCAAGTAATGGTCAAGGCGCCTGGAAGTGAATTAGTTCCTGTCCCTCCTACTTACGAAACGGTTACTGAACAAGTCTTAATTAAGCCAGAGAGTAAGCAACTAATACCTGTTCCAGCTACTTATGAAACATATACTGAGACGATCTTAGTTCAGCCTGCAAGTACGAGAATTGTACCTGTAGCTGGTAGTTACGCTCCTGTTACTGATAATCAAGTTTATGTAGGAACACCAGCTGGTGTAAGTAACGGTAAAGGAAGTAACCCAGGATCTTTTAATCCAGCAGATTTAGATGCAGTTGGATCTGCTCTTGCTACACAATCTGTTCCTTCTAGTGGTGTCATCAATCGAGGTGGTGCTGGTAATGGAGCTGGTGGTGCTGGCGGTGCTGGTGACGGAAGTGGAGCTGGCAATGGTGCTGGTGGTGCTGGAAGCGCAGTAAATTATACAACTAGCGGTGCTGCTGGTTCTAGTGCTTATGGAAGTAGTGCAGAACAATTAGCTACAGTAGGTACTATAATGCCTTATTTGATAAAAGCGGCATCTGTACGAATTGACCGAGTTCCAATGGAATATGAGTCTGTTACAGAGACGGTAGAGTTAAAGCCTTCTACTACTAAGTGGGTAAAGAGACAAGCTGATAAGAACTGTTTGTCAGCTGATCCAAATGACTGTTTAGTATGGTGTTTAGTAGAAGTACCTGCAGAATATACAACTGTTACGAAGCAAATAGCTAAAGGCTGTGCAGCAGGATATACAAGAAGTGGAAAAGAAGGACAATATGGTTCTACTGGTGGAAGAGATGAATGTATTAAAGTGACTCAGATTCCTGCTCAATATGGATCAAGACAAGTTGTTCAAACAGCTCCAAGTTATAGAGAGGAAGTAATTCCTGCTCAATACAAGACAGTGACAAAGCAAAGAATTGTAACTCCGGCAACGGTACAAGAAAAGGTTATTCCAGCGGAATATGCTACTGTGACAAAACAAGTAGTAAAAAATCCTGCAGGTTATGTTAGAAGAGCAGTTCCTGCACAGTATAATACAGTGAGTTTACCACAAAGAAATGGTTTAATGTTAAAGCCAGGTTACAGATGGACAGATTCAGGTTTGGTTTATAATCCTAACTATAATGGTGGCGGTGCTGGAAGTGGTGGCGCTAATGGTGGTGCTGGTGCTGGTAGAAATGGCGGTGGCGCTGGTGGATACGGTTCTACTGGTCCAATGATAGCTGGAGATACACCTGTTGATCCAGCAAGTTCAGATGCTTATTCTAATTGGGATAGTGCTGGTTGCCCAACTGGGTATTCTTTTGATACAAATGACAATACTTGTAAAAGAACCATCCAAGTTCCTGCGGAGTATGCTTCTGTAACTAAAAAGGCAGTAAGTAAGAAGGGTGGATTTACAGAATGGAGAGAAGTGCTTTGTTCTGGTGATGTAACAGTATCTGTTATCCGTCAAGTACAAGATGCCTTAAGAGCGAAAGGATACGATCCTGGACCAACAGATAATGTAATGGGCGCAAGAACTAAAGCTGCTTTAGTTAGATTCCAAAAAGATAATGGTCTTCCAGTGGGTCAGTTAGATTTCCAAACTTTGAAAGCTTTGGGCGTTAACTACTAGTCCATAAGATTCAAAACATAGATACGCTATACTAAGCGGTAAGGTAATTCAGTTTACTTTACCGCTTTTTTTATGTTTCCTTTCAAGTAAATAAGCTTAACTTGTCCAATTCGATGTTTAAATGAACTAAACAAACATTACCCTGAACTATAAACATGTACGAATCACATTAGGCAATATTAAATTTTGCGCAAAAATCAATTACAAGCTAATAAAACAAGAATAATAATTTAACTAATACTAAGTTAACCATTAAAACAAAAATATTCATAACTAATTAATTATCAATATTTTACATACTTAACATCCATTGATTCCTGAAAAAACAGTCATTTTTTTTGACTTTGTTAATTAAAATCAAATCATATACTTTTGTACTATTGAAATAATTGTTGTTACTTCGTAAAAGTTTTTTAAATCAACCTATTTAAAGAACTTCCTATCGGATAATTTCTTTTTTATAACTAAATTTTAAAACAGTGGATAACGAGAGAAACCAGAGAAGATTTGAGAGTGTATTCTCAAAGAAAGTGAGAGCTGGGAAAAGAAGAACCTACTTTTTTGATGTACGTAGAACTAAAGGAGACGATTACTACTTAACGTTAACCGAAAGTACTAGACGTTTTAATGGAGATGGGTATGAGCGTCATAAGATTTTCCTATATAAGGAAGATTTCAACAGATTTATGTCTACCTTAGAAGAAGTGGTATCACATGTAAAGGAAGAATTGATGCCTGATTACGATTACGACGAGTACACACGTCGTCATGAAGAATACGAAGCAAGAAGAGCAGCTGGAGAATTTGACAATCCTGAAGGTTCTTTCAATAATGAAGGAGATGCTCCAACAGAAACTACCGTAACAGAAACTATAGTAGAAGAAGTGACAGAAACGACTCCTACTCCTAAAGACCCAGAATTAGAATCAGAAGATGATATTTCTTGGTAATTAATAGAAACTTTATCTAGAAAAAATATGTTAAGCTAAATCGAGTACTCGATTTAGCTTTTTTTATGAAGTTGGCGAAGCAACTACTTTAATCAACTTCTTTTAATTGAAAAATACCAATGGCAAAGGAATCAAAAAGACAATTACAAATTTCTGAAGTTATTCGTCGGAATTTTAGTTTAGTATTGCAACAGGAGGGCAGTTATATCTACGGTATTGATATATTAGTAACGGTTACCTCAGTTAAAGTAACACCCGATTTAAGTTTGGCAAAAATCTATCTAAGTGTCTATAATACAGAGAGTAAAGAAGCCGTAATTGCCCTATTAGAAAAAGAATATCCTAGATTGAAGTCAAGCTTAGTTTCTAGAATTAAAAAGCATACCAGACGAATTCCCAATTTCAGTATGTATCTAGATGACACCTTAGATGAGATGTATAAACTCAATCATGTTTTTGACAAACTGAACAGCGAGAAGAAATCAGACTCAGAGGAAGTGTAACAGACTTAATTTTGAATGGTAAAGCTGCGCTATATTTTTAATACCCTCCCTGTAGCAAGGAGCCTTCCTAATTTATCGTAAATCATATAGTAAAATACGCCCTTACGTTGACCTTGCTCATTTAATTCCAGAAGATACGCCTTGTCATTTATGGTGCGGCTATCAAACAACTGCATAGTAGTATCATAAATGTCTATTCGATTTGCAGTAGGTAATGCTGATAGATCTAAGGTCGTTGTATGCCTATAAGGATTGGGATATGCGGTAATGCTATTCGTTAATTTATTAGCATCAATAGTAGAGACACTAATAGGCACTAAAAGAATAGTCGTGGCTCGTTGTTCTCCTTCTTCCAATGTGACTACTGTATCCATAGCTTCATACCCCGAAGCAAGTATAGAAATCGCTAACTGTTCTTCCAGTGTGGCATATCCATATTGTCCAGAAGAGAGTTGTTTCCCCGCTTCATTATTGATGTTTAGTGCTACTTCGGTGATAGGTTCATTTGTAGTCGCATCTAAGACTGTGATATAGATTCTATTAGCGAAGGTATTATTAAAGGTCCAAACATAAAGCCCCATATCCCGATCGCCTCCAATGATTTTCCCCGAAGGTAAATAAGGGCAAGCAGACCATAATCCTTTAAATCCACCACTAGCCTCCTCATAAGTATCATAGTACCCTACCTCTAAGGGAAGCCTTGGATCTTTAATATCTACCACTCGAAGTCCTTCTGTATTGTGAGAGAAAAAGGCAAAATCTCCTCGCACATACGGATTATGCGTAAGACTGCTATCGTTCGCTGTGTAGGTGGCCACTTCAAACATATTATCCAAGTCTTCAATATTCCATATTCGCGCTGGCAGTCCATCTAACTCATCACTAATGATTAAATAACGGCTATCTTCACTCAACCAAGAACTATGGGTATTCCCGCCGGGATCATCTATTTGGGCTACTAAGACAGGTCGGGTTTTATCTGAAATATCAACTATATCAATCGTACCCTCTAAAAAAGCCGCTGCATATAAATAATCCCCTTTTACATGGCAATCGTGTATATAGTAGCCTGGCGAATACAGCCCTACTTGTTTGGGTTCTACTGGATTGGAAACATCCAATATATTCACTCCACATGTACTACAAGCTCCATTTATATAAATATAAGGATCATCAGTGTAGATATCTCGCTGGATAATATGCCCCGTAGTAAATGTACTTTTATAGGTGGTTGACAATCGAGCAGCGGTAGGCAAAAAGCGTAGGTCGATCACCTGCATTCCCTCTCCTATCCCTGTCCCTTCCGTGACGACATAAGCGTAGCCATCCAAAACCGTTATTTCTCGCCAATTGGAATAAGGCCCCTGAATAAACGCCAATTCCTTAATCGGTGCCTCTGTAATATCAAAAATGGCAGTCCCACCTGTTGCTCCTAAGAGCGCATACTCCCGATTTCTAGCCGTATCAACATACACCCAACTACCAGAATAGCGATCATCTCCCGAATTGGCTACGTCAAACAAGTTTATATTTAAGGATTCTTGCGCATAGCTTAGTGGAATAAGAGAATAGAAAAGAAGGAAGAAGAAACTAAAAAGAAGAAAACGCATAATGTAACAATATTGTTAGGTCCATGAAGAGGAAGGATAAATTTTGTCTTGAGAATTTGATTGTGCGTGTAAAAAATCATACATCTTATATCTTACATCATAAATCATAAATCCGTCCAGTTTTGTCTAGTTAACAAACCTGTCTGCTCTAGTCAGGCAGATGTATGATGTATGATTTATGAACTATGATGTATGATTTTAGCTACCCCCCGAGCCACATTCTGTCCATCCAAAGCAGCGGAAATAATCCCCCCTGCATAGCCAGCCCCTTCCCCACAAGGAAAAAGTCCTTCAATCTCCTCGTGCATATAAGTCACTCTATTTCTAGGAATTCGAATAGGAGAGCTCGTTCGACTTTCCGTACCAATCACCACCGCATTATCCGTGTAATAGCCCCTCATTTTTCGGCCAAAATCTTGTACCCCCTTCCGCAAGTGGTCGTAAATAAAAGCAGGCAACAAGTCATGCATTGGTGCTGCATAAACGCCTGGAATATAAGAGGTTTTAGGTAAATCAGTAGATATTTTTCGATTCACAAAATCGGTTAATCTTTGAGCAGGCGCTTTTTGGCTACCATCTCCGAAGTTAAACATTTTTTGCTCCACCTCTTGTTGGAAAGCCATGCCTGCGAACACCCCTTGATCTTGATAGTTGGATAAGTCCTTTTCCTCTAAAGAGACAACCGTTCCTGAATTAGCAAATTCTGAATCTCTTCTAGACATAGACATCCCATTAACAACGATTTCTCCTGGGGCTGTAGCAGCAGGGACAACTAATCCACCCGGACACATACAAAAAGAAAAGACGCCTCTGCCTTTGACTTGACTAATTAATTTGTAACTAGCTGCTGGTAGGTTTCTATCCCGCTCTGCTTGATTATATTGAACTTGATCCACTAAGGCCTGTGGATGTTCTATGCGTACGCCTAAAGCAAATGGTTTAAACTCGATTTTAATCTGATGCTTATCTAACAAACGGTAAATATCTCTAGCCGAATGGCCCGTAGCTAAGATCACTGCTGAGCCCAAATGCTCCGTTTCTTGATTAACTACTACCCCCTTGCATACTTTATCTTTCATGATAAAGTCCGTAACTAAACTGTCAAAATGTACTTCGCCTCCATATTCTAAAATAGTGGCGCGTATAGCTGCAACAATATTGGGTAATTTATTAGAGCCGATATGCGGATGCGCATCGACCAGTATATCTGCATTTGCCCCATGCTCGACCAGCAGTTTTAAGGCCTTATATATATTTCCTCTTTTTTGAGATCTAGTATATAGCTTTCCATCAGAATAAGTACCTGCGCCCCCCTCTCCAAAACAATAATTAGAATGAGGATCAACAATACCAAACTGTTGAATACCTCTTAAATCCCTTCTTCTAGCCCGTACATCTTTACCTCGATCAAAAATAATAGGCTTCAAACCTAATTCAATCAACTCCAGAGCAGCAAAATAGCCTGCCGGACCAGCACCTACTATTAATACGCTTGGAGCAGTATGCACCGCTTTCATTTCATCTAAGAAGCGAGGCTCCTCAATAGGCTGTTCCTCTTTAAAGGCCTGCACTTTTATTCTATAAAAAGCTTGCGGGCCTCTGGCATCTATTGACCGCCTCAAAATCTGCCAAGAATCAATAGTCTCTGGTTTCCAACGTAATTTTTTAGCAATCTTCGACCTGATAAATTCTTGGTTATCAATGTCTTTCGGCGCTATTTTTAATTCTAATTCCCTTACCAAAAATGTTACATTTTTATATTACAAATAATAACTTACTAAAGAGATAAATAAATCAAACAGATACAAATTAAAAAAATTAATATTTATTAAAACATATCGTAACTTTTTTAATATAATCTGCGTTTCTGTATTTGTAATCTTTGAAGAATGTCAAGTTGTTCTGGCTCCGACGAATGTCGGGGCTTTTTTTATTTAGGGCTATTTAGCCAGTTAAGCTATACCGACCTCTTTATTGCAATAATAAGTTAAATTACGGTAATTTCATCTATTAATCCTTCCTACTTCTGCCTTTTAAAATTTAAACAAAAATCATCCCCAAGACATTATCTATGAATTTGCTTAAAAAGTAATAAAGCATTCCTAGTAGTATTGTACCTTCCAATCAATGAACTTTAAATTTTTACTTATGTTTGTACTCTAATAAATTTTGACATTTTTATAGTACTCACATACTGGATATTTTTAGAACAGAGAGTAGAGAAGCGAGAACAGAAACGGATTCAACATTTCTCATTTCTCATTGAGAATCTACGAAGATGTTACCTAAAATGTTAGTTTACAGCGTATAGAGATATGAAAAACTATGTACTAGGACTGTTCCTTACTATTAGTCCATTTTTTGTTATAGCACAGACCGTAAGTGGTAAAATCATTGATAATACCGAAGAACTTATTGTTGGTGCCTATGTTATTCATGATTATTCAGGGAATTACACTTACTCAGATGAGTTTGGTTCATTTAGCTTAAATAATGTTGCTCAAGGAGACACTTTAGAAGTACTTCACCTAGGTTTCGAAAATAAAAAGGTCCTTGTTGAATCTATAGGTTCAGAATTAGAGATCAAATTAGCGCCATCTATCTTTCAATTAGATGACGTCCAAGTCAACCAAAGTACAAAAGCCACTAATATTCTTTCTTTTTTAGATTTAAAAGCTAATCCGGTTAATTCCTCACAAGAAATATTAGCCATTGTCCCTGGCTTGTTCATTGGTCAACATGCGGGTGGCGGCAAAGCAGAGCAGTTGTTTTTGAGAGGTTTTGATATTGACCACGGTACAGATGTACAAATATCCGTTGATGGATTGCCGGTGAATATGGTCTCCCATGCACATGGGCAAGGTTATGCCGATTTGCATTTCTTGATTCCTGAAACTGTTGATTTTATTGATTTTGGTAAAGGTCCTTATTTTGCCAATAAAGGCAATTTTAATACCGCAGGTTATGTGGATATGCGTACAAAAGACAGACTAGATAACTCTAGTATAGGCATCGAAATAGGTCGCTTTAATACCATTCGTTCCCTAGCGATGATTAATCTACTCCCAAAAATTAAAAAACATCATGCCTATATTGCTACAGAATATTTAAGTTCAGATGGTCCTTTTGAGTCTAGTCAAAATTTTCGTCGAACCAATCTTATGGGGAAGTATAGTGGAAATATTAATGCTCAAGATCACTTGTCCATTACGACCTCCTATTTTTCCAGTCAATGGGATGCTTCTGGGCAAATTCCTACACGTGCAGTAGATAGTGGCTTAATTTCTAGATTCGGTGCAATAGACGATACCGAAGGTGGCAATACGAGTAGAATGAATATCGCAGTCGCATTTGATAGAAGTCTGACCGATAATACCTATATCAAAAACAAGCTATACTATTCTTTATATGATTTTCAACTTTTCTCCAATTTCACCTTCTTTCTGGATGATCCTATCAATCAGGATCAAATTATGCAACAGGAAAAACGACAATTATTTGGTCTAGAAAGTAGCATAAATAAAACGATCTTTTTAGATAATGCCAACATCACATGGAAAGGGGGAATTGGACTTCGACAGGACAATAGCACCAACAATAGATTAGCGCATACCAAAAACAGAACCACTATTTTAGAAAACATTCAGCTAGGGGATGTTGATGAAACCAATGTTTATGCTTTTGCCAGTGCAGATATAAATATGGGTAACTGGGTGCTTCAACCTGGCTTGAGATTGGATTATTTCAATTTTGGTTATCAGAATCAGCTAATCTCTTCTCTTCCGTATCAATCTCAAGACAAGGTAATGCTGAATCCAAAGTTTAATGTTATTTATAATCATTCCTCAAGCATTCAATTCTTTCTAAAAACAGGTTCTGGATTTCATACCAATGATAGTCGAGTCGTTTTAAACCAAAGCGCCGAGAAAGTTTTGCCAAGAGCTTATGGAGTCGATCTAGGCACCTTATGGAAACCCGCAAAGCGATTAATTATAGATGCTGCAGCTTGGTATTTATTCTTAGAACAAGAATTTGTTTATATAGGAGATGCAGGCATTGTCGAGCCGAGTGGGGAAACGCAAAGAATTGGATTAGACATTGGATTAAGATACCAACTGACAGATTGGTTGTTTGCGAATTCCGATTTCAATTATGCTCACGCACGTAGCCTCGATAATAATAATGAAAATAATCTCATTCCTTTAGCCCCCGTTTTTACAGGCGCAGGTGGACTTAGTTGGCAGCATAACAATTTCACGGGTGCCATCCGCTACCGCTATATGCACGATCGTCCAGCAACAGAAAACAATAGCATTGTTGCAAAAGGCTATTACATAATGGACTTAAATGCAAATTATGAATGGAAAAGCTTGACACTGGGTTTTGCTATTGAAAATCTACTGAATCAAGAATGGAATGAAACTCAATTCGCCACTCTTTCTAGACTAGATTTTGAACAAGAACCGGTAGAGGAAATTCACTTTACTCCAGGGACGCCTTTCTTCCTTAAAGCAAAAATGACTTATTCTTTTTAAGTAAAGGAAAGTAGACCTCCTTGACTAAACGGAAAGACAGTGCATTCCTTAAAATAATTTGCTTCATTAGTACTTTATAGCGCATTAGCCAGTCTAAATAGAAAACACCCAGCTCATTACTCGTACAGACTATTATTCAATAGTAAATTTTGAACAATGCATCGCTCTATTTTGTATTTATTGTTACTCACTCTATTAGCCTGTAAAACAAACCAACCAGTGAATTTAGACCTTCCCATACTAGCATCTATTGACAAAGAACAGTTGTCTAATCTATATATTCCAATAAAACTTGGCAAAAAAGACTTAGAGAACGCCATCAACGAAAAGATTGGAGAAGTCATTTTTGAAGATGATAATTTGAATGGTGATAATATCAGCGTTCGAGCAACGAGAATTGATTCCATAACACTCAGCTTGAAAGATACGACCCTTTTATACACCGTTCCCTTACATATATGGGTCAAAAAAAGTCTTCGCTTATTAGGAGATACCGAAGCAGAGGGCTCTTTGGTATTAGAGTTTGCTACCAATTATCAATTAAACGAAGATTGGACTGTGGTGACAAATACTAGCCTCAAACAGTATGATTGGGTCAAGACGCCAAAGATCAATGTATTAGGAGCTAAGATACCTGTAAAAGCTATTGCAGATAGAGTGCTAGCTGCTAGTCAAGATAAGATTACCAATCAAATTGATGCGCTTGTTGCAGATGGCTTGTCTATAAAAGGCTATGCTGAAAAGGTATGGAATCAGATTCAAGAACCCATATTGGTTTCCAAAGAATATAATAGCAGCGTTAAGATTACGCCATATGGTTTAGCCATTTCTCCTTTCCGCTTACAAAATGACACGATTGTTAGCACTTTATTTGTGCAAGGTTTATCGGAAATCAGTGTTGGTGATCAAATAGATTTTACAAAGAATGCGCCCCTGCCCCCACTGAAGCTAATGGATTTTGAAACGGCACCTTTCCAATTAAGGGTACTAGCCCAAATTCCTTTTGACGAAGCAGAGCAATTAGCGCTTCAAAATCTAAAGGGGGAAACTTATGAATTTAGAAAAAATAAAATCACCGTTCAGGATTTAAAGTTAAGTCGAGATGGCGAAAAGGTAGCGGTAGAACTGGATGTCACTGGTGATTATGAAGGCAAGCTGTATCTAAAAGGTATTCCGAGCTATGACAAAAAGAATAGCCAAATAGATATTAAAAAAGTAGAGTTCCGATTAGATACCAAGAACTTCCTATTGAAAACTGCCAAGTGGTTATTCAGTGATTTAATTATCAATAAAATTGAAGGAAATCTACAGTATTCTATTGATGAGGATTTGCAAGAGATTAAACATCAGATCCAACAACAATTGACGAATTACGAGATTCAGAAAGGTATCAATGTAGAAGGGCAGGTAGCGGATTTAAAAGTGCATCAAGTGGGCTTGGCGGATAATGCTATCTTGGCGGTCGTGGAATTGACGGGGGATTTGCAGGTGGTGGCTAAGGGGTTTTGAGGAAGTTCAAGTCTGCCCGTTCGTACCTTCAGGCAGGCGGGTTCAAATGTCAAGTACAAACTCAAGATTAGTAAGACTTAGGAATTTTGAGTATGAACTCCCTCTACTAATTCTCCGTGTCTCAGTGCCTCCGTGTTCATATTTCCCTCCATTACTCCTCAATCAGAAAAGTAACCCGCCTATTCAAACGCCGACCTTCCTCCGTATCATTAGAAGCAATAGGCAGCGTAGCACCATGGCTCTTATATCGAATCCGATCCGGCCGAATCCCCTTCTTGGTCATATACGATAATACCGCTTTTACCCGATTAGTCGACAAAGCTTGATTAGCAGTGGCGGTACCAGAATTATCCGTATGCCCTTCGATCATCAGCTTTAGAGATGGATGCTTTTGTAAATGGATAATCAATTGATCCAGTTCTAACAAAGAAGGAGAAGTAAGATCATATTTCCCACGCTCAAACTGAATATTATTGGCATTAAACACCGTTTCAAGAGCAGGAGGTTTTGCGATTGAGAAGAGTGGCTCCCTTATAGGCTTTTTATGCTTTACCACCGTTTCTTCTTTTTTATTGGCTATAGGCGTTCCTTTCTTCCACAAACGAAAATCATCAAAAAAACAATATCGATCTTTCATATCATAGCTCTCTTCAAAGTTGCCAATAGTTATATGCGTATAAGGTTCACTAGGCGTAATTTCGAAGGACAATTTCTTCCATTCCCATCTTTTTAAAGAGTCTTTATAGCTCAACTGCGGATTTTTGATAAGCATACTACATTTATCATTGACTAGTTTATCTTGTCCAAAAAAAACGCCAAGAGTATACAAATCAGTTCTTCTTGGGCTAACCCAGAATTCTGCAAGGTAGGTAGTTCCAATTTCTAGCGTATCCTTTAATGGTACCTGCACATACTCTCGATAAGTCTTACAAACATTATAGGGGTATTCCATCACCAATCCAATAAAGTGTTCGCCCTCTTTGGCGTTGGGTAGCTTAAAATGATCGGGGAAATTATCATTATTAGGATGCGGTAAATAAATATCAGGACTCACATTGGTGGGACAATACCAAGAAAATATTTTGTTATCAAAAC
>CALJIY010000010.1 GCA_937973945.1 uncultured Saprospiraceae bacterium
CATAGCTGGGCTACGGTTCTATTTTTTGGGTTTCTTAGACAGAAAAAGAACAAGTCAGAATGGGTAGGTTATTTTTTTCCTACTCCCTAAATAATTCCTTGAACAAAATTAAACGTAATACCTAAACACATAGACACATAGAGCACATAGCCTATGTGCCCTATCTGTCTATGTGTTTAGGTATTAAGTTTAGTTTTGTTCAAGGAATTATTTAACAAAAAAAAACGTGCTTTTTATCCAAGGACAAAAAGCACGTAAAAGCTAAATTTGTTTATCTATGTTGTTAATTAAAACCGATTTAGAAATAACTGGTCTAGACGCTGATCAAAACGTCTACGGTAGTTATTGTAAAGGACTGTTAATCAAATGATTGGTTCATTTTGCTAGCTGATTTAACTAATGTCTCATATTCTTTAGGAGACAAACCATCTATACAGTAGCCGATAGGATTAACAGGGCGTCCTTTTTGATGCACTTCATAGTGAAGGTGTGGAGCAGTAGAACGGCCAGTATTACCAACTGTACCAATTTGTTCCCCACGCTTTACTTTTTGCCCTTTCTTCACAATGATCTTATCCATATGCGCATAAAGGGTTTCATATTCATCATTGTGTCGAATAACGACATAACGACCATAAGAAGGCGATCTTTTAGCAGTAATAATCTCACCATCACCAGTTGCTTGAATTGGCGTACCCTTAGGAGCGGTGAAATCAATACCATCATGCATTTTCATTACCTTATAGATAGGATGCATTCTTTTACCAAATCCAGATAATAAATGAATTTTTCGCTTCAATTTATCCTTCTGAACAGGTGCGATTAATGGCATAGAGGCAAATTCATTGCCTTTAGTCGTCGCCATTTTCTCAATTTCATCTAAAGAACGAGACTGAACCATTAGCTGATGCGCTAATCGGTCTGCTTTTTCTTTGGTTGAAATTAATAACTTGCCTGTATTTTTAAAGTTGGTAAGCTTGTCTTTTTTATCATGTCCACCAACACCTCCCATCCAGATATTTTCATCTATAGGATTCATGCCGAAAACCATTCTGTGAACACTAGCGTCTCTTTCTTGTATATTCTGTAGAACCTGCCCCATATCTGCTAACTGTAGCTCTAACTTCTTGTGGTAGTCCTTCATTTGAGTTATTTCTCGCTCAAGAGCCATTTCTTTAGGAGAAGAACTCAATAGATTAGACATGAGTGATACGATGACAACAGCAGCCAAAAAGACTCCACCAATAATACCTGTTATTTTCAACAGTCTTATTCTTGGAGAGCTGACTACTTTTTCGTATCGAAGTGTCTGGGTATTAAAGTAGTATTTATCTTTCTTCATTAAAAAACGTTTGGTCCTAAAATCATTCTAATAATTGAATAATTTCCCCACAATGTTAGTTGTTTATTTTAGTTGATGTTAGATCAATGTCAAGGTAAGCTAAATCGATTTATAACAGGGGTGGTAGAACACAATTTAATTATAAAATACCTAATTTTGGTCGCTCTAAAAATAGAGGGTTTCTCTCATTAGGAGTCCAAAAGTAATGCATAATCTCAGAAATCCAAAAAAAACAATCAAAATTCCCCTAACAACCAGTCAGATAGTTATTTTGGTTATAAGTAACATTTGTTATATAAAATAGTAAAAATTAAGTGAAAAGTACCTGTTTATTAGGCGTTTATGACTGATTAGGAGACTTATGTATAGTACGAGCAGGTATTGAAAAGATAAAGAAATAGAAGGTTGTTAGGGAAACCGCTATAACCAATATTTCAGTGAATAGGGAATCTATTCGACTTATTTTTCCTTTATTCAAGCAACTTCAATGCTATTTTTTGCACAGTTATCTTAATTCAGTGATAGGAAATATTAAAAAATAATGACATCTAAGGAAATTCGACAAAAGTTTTTAGACTTTTTTGCATCTAAAGGGCATAAAATAGTGCCTTCGGCTCCGATTGTAAACAAAAACGATCCTACCTTACTCTTTACGAACTCTGGGATGAACCAGTTCAAGGATTACTTTTTAGGTAATCAGACGCCTGATATCCCAAGAATTGCGGATACCCAGAAGTGTTTACGGGTATCGGGTAAGCATAATGACTTAGAAGAGGTAGGTATTGACAGTTACCATCATACAATGTTTGAAATGTTGGGCAACTGGTCTTTTGGAGACTATTTTAAAGAAGAAGCGATTGCTTGGGCGTGGGAGTTATTAACAGAAGAATATGGCCTTTCTAAAGATAGATTATATGTGTCTGTTTTTGAGGGGGATCAAGAAGATAACTTAGAAGCCGATACGGAAGCTAGAGACTTTTGGAAGAAATGGATTGCAGAAGATAGAATCTTAAATTTTGATCGTAAAGACAATTTTTGGGAAATGGGGGCGACAGGTCCTTGTGGTCCATGTTCTGAAATTCATATCGACTTGCGTCCAGATGAAGAACGATTAAAGGTAGATGGGGCTAGTTTGGTAAATATGGATGACCCATTGGTGGTAGAAATTTGGAACTTAGTCTTTATTCAATTCAATAGAAAAGCAGATGGTAGTTTGGAAGAATTACCTGCTAAGCATATAGATACAGGAATGGGCTTTGAGCGTTTGTGTATGGCGATGCAACAAACGACTTCTAATTACGATACGGATGTTTTTACGCCATTCATCAAATTTATTGAGCAGCATTCTAATAAAAAATATGGCTTTAGCTATGCATTAGACGCAAAGGTGGATATAGCGATGCGGGTAGTGGCGGATCATATTCGGGCGGTAGCTTTTGCTATTGCAGATGGTCAAATCCCTAGTAATACGGGTGCTGGTTATGTCATCCGTCGTATTTTGAGAAGAGCGGTGCGATACTATTATTCTTTTCTAGATATCAAGGAACCATTCTTACATAAGATGATTCCTTTATTATCGGATACGTTCAAAGATGTGTTCCCTGAACTTAAAGCGCAGGAAGAACAAGTGGGCAAGATCATTCATGGTGAAGAAAAGACCTTCTTGAATACTTTAGAAAATGGCTTAAAGCGTTTTGCTTCTTTAGAGGTAAATAATAAGGAAATTAAAGGAGAAGATGCTTTCGAATTATTTGATACCTACGGTTTTCCAATTGACTTGACGCGATTGATGGCGCAAGAAAAAGGATGGACAGTTGAGGAGCAAGGATTCGATACCGCACTAGCAGCTCAAAAGGCTAGAGGTCGAGCAGATTCTAAAAAAGAGGTCGGAGATTGGACGGTGTTATCAGATGGAGAGGTGGAATTTGTAGGCTACGATCACTTAGCTATTGAGGATGCGAAGGTGTTAAAGTATAGAATCGTTAAAACGAAAAAAGGAAACGAGCATCAACTAGTATTAAATAAGACGCCTTTTTATGGAGAGAGTGGTGGACAAAGAGGGGATACGGGGCTTTTATTTTTTGCGAATGGGGAGAAGATTCCAGTGATTGGTACGGTCAAAGAAAATGACTTGATTGTGCATACGGTTAAAAAATTTCCAGCAGACTTAGAAGGAACAATCAAAGCGGAGGTCAACACGGTCAAGAGACAAGCAACTTCTAACAATCACTCGGCTGCTCACCTGATGCATGCTGCGTTACACCATGTGCTAGGCGACCATGCCGTACAAAAAGGACAAGATGTAGATGACAAACGTATGCGTTTTGATTTTGGCCATTTTGCAAAAATGACAGACGAAGAAGTCGCAAAGGTTGAGCAAATTGTCAATGAAAAGATTAGAGCAAATATTGCTTTAGAAGAAAATAGAGATATGCCGATTGAAGAGGCAAAGGCAGCAGGCGCTACGGCACTCTTCGGCGAAAAGTATGGCGATACCGTTCGGATGATTACCTTCGATAAAGATTTTTCTAGAGAATTATGTGGAGGAACGCATGTTCCTGCAACAGGCGAAATTGGCCAGTTTAAAATCTTATCAGAGGCAGGGGTGGCTGCTGGTGTTAGAAGAATCGAAGCAATTACTTCTACAGCCGCAGAATCTTTTGTGAATAAGGAATTAGCAGAACTAGCTGCCGTTAGAGGCTTATTTAAAAATCCAACTGGTGTTATTAATAGTGTAGCTGCTTTACAAGAAGAGAATAAGCAATTGAAGAAGCAGATTGAGAAGATGATGGCCGACCAAGCAGGGGGCTTAAAGGATGAGTTAAAAGCTTCGATGGCTACTATTAATGGCATTAATTTCATTAGTGCGAAGCTACCATTGAATGATAGCAATGCAATTAAGACTTTGGCGTATCAGTTAGAAAATGAAATTGGTGATGCGCTAATTGTCTTTGGTGCGGAAGTCAATGATAAGCCGCAATTGATGGTGACGGTGAGTAAAAACTTGACGGAAACTAAAGATCTTCATGCAGGGAATATGATTCGAGAGTTGGCAAAAGAAATCAAAGGTGGCGGTGGTGGTCAAGCGTTCTTTGCTACAGCTGGTGGTAAGGATGCAAGCGGATTGGATAAGGCCTTGGCGAGAGCTAAGGAGTTGGTGGGTTAGTTTGGACAAATCAGAAATCATATTTCATACATCAGAAATCATAAATCCATCTAATTCAAATTATTATGGATTTTAAGTTTTGATTCAACACGGATTTTCCTTCACAAAACACGCAGATGACATGGTTACTGTGTTAGGTATGCTTTAGGTCGTGCGGGATATACTTATAAAAGCCTGTAATTACTTGTAATTACAGGCTTTTTAGGTTTTAATTCAACTTGGATTTTCCTTCAGAAAACACACGGATAATAAGCTTACTATTGCCTTTGCGAATACTATTCTGATTGGCATTAAAATTGCAAACAATTTAATATATACTTTATTGTTTAGTATTATTCTCTCCCTTCATAGAATCATTTTAGGCTTAAAAAAAATAATTAAGAGCGATTATGTGGTCTCCCACAACAGTTTAAGAAGCTTATATTAAAAAATCTTCCCAAGTTTCTCCTCCCCTTTTGTCACATATACTCCGTCGATTTAATTTATCATTTCTATTTATGACCACGACTACGTTGAAATTATACACCTTTGGGTGCATATCCTTATTACTCCTTTTTAGTAGTTGTATCTCCCACAAAAGTTTAGTCAATTACGCAGGTGGAAGTGCAATCCCCTCTTTACCAACACTTATTAAGAATCCCCCACGACTAACTATTCAACCTAATGATATATTAGATATAAAAGTACATAGCATGAATGCGGAATTGGCAGCCCCATTTAACATCATTCCTAAATCGTCTTTAGGTATGAGTAATGCGACTACTACTTCTTTACGATTACATGGTTATTTAGTCAATCAAAAGGGAATGATTGATTTTCCGGTGATAGGCACCATACCTGTACAAGGTCTTGATTCAGAAGAACTGAAAGAGGCATTACAAAATAAATTAGAAACCTACTTAAAAGATCCTGTTGTCAATATTCGATTACTAAACTTTAAAGTAACGGTATCTGGAGAAGTTAATGAGCCTGGATCTTTTAATATTCCTAACGAACGAATAACATTACCAGAAGCCATTACTATGGCAGGTGATTTAACGAATTATGCTACTAGAGATAGTATCTTAATTATTCGGGAATTAGATGGCTATCGAACCTTCAAGAGAGTCAGCATGCAAAGCCTGGATTTATTTGAATCCGATTTTTACTATTTAAAGCAAAATGATTTAATCTATATAGAACCGCAAAAAGCCAAAACAGGAACCATCAGAGATCAATCCAACGAAATCCTTCCATTTATTAGTGCGGC
>CALJIY010000011.1 GCA_937973945.1 uncultured Saprospiraceae bacterium
AAATAAAATTAACGAGCCTTAATTTTGTAGCTAAATGTCTTAGTGTGGTTTATTTTACTTCTCTAATGAAAAAATTATGCCACAACAAAGGAAACATCCATTCAATAAAAAGATAAATTAGTTTGGTTATATTTATAAAAAAAATCCAACTTCATATATGCAAAATATTATATTTTTTAGGACTTGGTTTAAACAGTTTTACTACAAATTTCCTATATCAATTGTCTATATTCTCCTCAATCAAAAATATTTTCTTGACATCAACATAACGATAACTTCCGAATATGCCTCTATTCAAATTCCTAAAATATTGTTTATCAGGAAGTAAAAATTCAGACAAACTCTTACTTAATTCATCCAACAAAGGGCAGTTGATAGATAAAAGGACTTCTATTTCTTTTAAAATGGTAATCGAAAACCCTGTTTTCATTGTCCACAATGTTCAAAAAGTCTTACCTTTGGCGTCTGATTTAGAAACAGGTCTATTAGACTTGTCTATTATTGAAATTATAAAGAAATGTTTGAAAATTTAAGTGATAAGTTAGAAGGTGCGTTTAAGAATTTAAAAGGTGATGGCAAATTAACGGAAATTAATATTGCCCAGTCTGTTAAGGAAATAAGACGTGCATTAGTAGCAGCGGATGTAAATTATAAGATCGCTAAAGAATTCACGGATACAGTAAAAGATAAAGCACTTGGAACTGCCAATGTGTTAAACTCTGTTCGTCCTGGAGAATTGATGATTAAATTAGTCAACGACGAATTAGTCGAACTAATGGGGGGACAATCAGTGGGGATTAATATTAAAGGAGATCCTGGTGTTGTACTCATTGCGGGATTGCAAGGTTCTGGTAAAACCACTTTCTCGGGTAAATTAGCCAAGTTCCTAAAAGAAAAAAGAAAGAAGAAACCACTTTTGGTAGCCTGTGATGTATATCGACCTGCCGCAATTAATCAGATTGGCGTTTTAGGAGAACAGGTAGGCGTGCCGGTCTATAAGGAGGAAGAAAATAAGAATCCAGTAGCAATTGCACAAAATGCGATTGTTCATGCTAAACAACATGGTTTTGATGTAGTGATTGTCGATACAGCGGGTCGTTTGGCAGTGGATGAGGCAATGATGACAGAAATCTCTAATATCAGAGATGGCATTCTTCCTACAGAGACTTTGTTTGTTGTAGATTCGATGACAGGTCAGGATGCTGTAAATACAGCAAAAGCATTTAATGACGTCATTAATTATGACGGGGTTGTATTAACAAAGCTGGATGGTGATACTAGAGGTGGTGCTGCTTTGTCTGTAAAATATACCGTTGGAAAGCCAATCAAATTTATTAGTACTGGAGAGACATTGGATACCTTAGATGTATTCCATCCTGATAGAATGGCGCAGCGGATTCTTGGAATGGGAGATATTGTCTCCTTAGTGGAAAAAGCACAAGAACAATTTGATGAAAAAGAGGCAGCTAGATTAGAAAAGAAAATCCGTAAAAATAAATTCGATTTCAATGATTTTTTAAGTCAAATCAACCAACTAAAGAAGATGGGCGACTTAAAAAGTTTGGTCGGAATGATTCCTGGTATTGGTAAGATGATGAAGGATGTTGATATTGATAATAGTGCTTTTGGAAAAGTCGAAGCGATTATCTATTCAATGACACCTCATGAAAGATCAAATCCGGAAGTATTGAACTATAGTAGAAAGCAAAGAATTGCGAAAGGTAGTGGCAAGACGATACATGAGATAAACATGTTTGTGAAGCAGTTCAATGAAATGAAGAAAATGATGCATAAAATCTCTAGAGGTGGCGTTCCGAATATGGGTGGTATGGGCGCTCCTGCTGGTGGACGAGCACCGATGCGAAGAAAACCTCGTTTGAAAAAACGAAAAAAACGATAACTTTCGAGAGTGCCAAGATAAAGCCTGTGTTCCTTGGAAGGAACGCAGGCTTTATCTTGATACAGAAACTTAGTCGTGTCTAACTTTTGTGATCTTTTGTTTCTTTTGTGGTTCAAAAAAAAATCCAGTAATATACTCTCGCAATAAGGTTTAGCGACTATGTCGCCAAACCTTATTTTTTTGAATGACGAATGACATCCCTATAACTCCCCGATCCAAACCAGTTAAAATGTCCAACTTTTTTGAACTCCCTGTACAATATCAATTAGAATGGTGGCAATGGGCCATGGCCTTCTTCGCCGCTTTTGTAGTAGGGATTTCCAAATCTGGTATTAAGGGTATCAGTGTCATTACCGTTACCTTATTAGCTATTTTGTTTGGGGGGAAAGCATCTACTGGTATCATTCTCTTGATGTTTTGTGTGGGAGATATTTTTGCTGTGATTTATTACAATCGTTATACCCAATGGAAATTCTTATATAAACTACTGCCTTGGATGTTTATTGGTGTGATAATAGGAAATTATGTAGGAAAAGATTTACCAGAACAAACCTTTAAAAGAGGGATGGCCATTATTATCTTAGGGGTCGTCTTGATGATGTTTTGGTGGGATCGAAATAAAGACCGCATTAAAGTTCCTGATAATTGGTGGTTCGCTGGCATCATGGGCTTAATTGCTGGTTTTACGACAATGATCGGAAATCTAGCAGGGCCCTTTGCCAATATTTTCTTTCTAGCTATGCGCCTTCCTAAAAACGAATTCATCGGCACTGCCGCCTGGTTATTCTTATTACTTAACCTGTTTAAACTACCCTTTCATATCTTTTCTTGGAAAACCATCACCTTGGATACTTTCCTTTTAGACCTTAGATTATTACCCTTTGTATTCCTTGGCCTTGTTGCGGGAGTGGCTATGGTAAAAGTAATTAAAGAACAACAATATCGTCAGATGATTCTTATACTAACTGCTATAGGAGCCTTCTTAATTTTTCTAAGGTAAGATAGTAGACCTATCTCAATAACTTTCCTCACTTAAAGCAAACCCATTAATCCAGGTACAAATAGGCCGCAATTTTAATGCACTTTTACAAAAATAATATCGAAAAATGCTCCCTACCAAGCAGAAACTACCCTAATAATCAGCTAGCCTCTATATATTTTTACAAAATAAAATTATATAATTGTGTATATATACAGAATCTTCTGCGTCTTATTATTAAGTAATTTAATAAGGGTAATTAAAGTAGATGTATCCTTACTTCCAATTGAACGTCAGTAAATAGCTTAAAAAAAAACACCCGCAATTATTTATAATATTCTCTTTTTCAGTATTTTATAAATAATATTTTTCAGTTAGTAGCTATTAAATAGCCTATTGGGGATCATAACAAAGAGCTAATTTACAGCCTCCTTTTTAGGATTATAATTGGAACATCACCTAAACAGTAAGTACATTTGAATAGTATAATTCAGGTTTATTATCAAAATTTTAAATAGGATGTCTGATAAAGTTTACATATTTGATACAACACTAAGAGACGGAGAACAGGTCCCCGGTTGTCAATTGAATACCCAAGAGAAAATAGAAGTAGCTAGACAACTAGAATCCCTAGGTGTTGATATTATAGAGGCGGGCTTTCCTATTTCTAGTCCTGGAGATTTTCAATCTGTGGTAGCTATTTCAAAAGCGGTCTCTAATCCTACTATCTGCGCATTGACTAGAGCAGTAGAAAAAGATATTAAAGTAGCTGCTGAGGCTTTACAATATGCGAAACACCCTAGAATACATACAGGTATAGGCGCTTCTGATTACCACATTCAACATAAGTTCAATTCTACTAGAGATAAGATCATAGAAAGGGGTGTTGCAGCAGTAAAATACGCTAAGACCCTTGTAGAAGATATTGAATTTTATGCGGAAGATGCTGGTCGTGCCGATAATGCGTTTTTAGCTAAAATGATAGAAGCCGTAATTGCAGCTGGGGCAACGGTTGTGAATATTCCTGATACGACAGGATACTGTTTACCGCATGAGTATGGGGCTAAGATTAAATACCTCATGGACCATGTCTCTAACATTGATAAAGCTATTATCTCTTGTCATTGTCATAATGACTTAGGGATGGCAACAGCTAATACTATTGCAGGGGTCATGAATGGCGCTAGACAAGTTGAGGTGACGATTAACGGCATTGGAGAACGTGCAGGTAACACTTCTCTAGAAGAGGTAGCCATGGTTTTAAAAACGCATAAATTGGGTTTTGAAACAGGCATCATTACGCCAAAAATATATCCTTTAAGCATGTTGGTGTCTAAAATGATGCGAATGCCTATACAACCCAATAAAGCAATTGTTGGGCGTAATGCTTTTGCACATTCTTCGGGTATTCATCAAGATGGAGTATTAAAGAATCGCGAGAATTATGAAATCATTGCTCCCGAAGATGTAGGTGTGCCCAAAAATTCTATCATCCTTACAGCCCGTAGTGGTAGACATGCTTTAAAATACCACTTAGGTCGATTAGGCTATACCTTCACTACAGAGGAGCTATCTGAAATTTACGAACGATTTCTTCTAATGGCCGATGGCAAGAAAGACGTGGATGATGATGATTTGTTGAGTTTAATGGATGGCACGAAGCAAACTGGAAGTATCGAATTAGATCAATTACAGGTTACCTGCGGCACTTCCGCTACGCCTACTGCCACCCTCGCACTTAAGCTGGGTGGTGAAATTGCGAAGGCTAGTGAGATGGGAAATGGTCCTGTCAATGCGGCTTTCCGTGCTGTGGATAGAATCTTAGGAGAAGTAATCGAACTGGAGGAGTACCTAGTACAATCTAATATCAATCGAAGTTTTGATACTGCTAAAGTACATTTAAGAATCAACCATAATAATAAATCTTATGTGGGATTCGGTACAGATACAGATATTGTCGCGGCTTCTGTTAAAGCCTATTTAAATGCAATTAATAAAATATCTACTTTAACCAAAAAGTATCTAGTCGAAGAAGTTGCAGCTAGTTGATAGCAAACACTTCTTTATTTTAAACAACTTTATACGCTCCGTGTTATTGCTATAGAAGCATAAAAGGAGATACTTCTTTAAGTATCTCCTTTTATTATTTCGTAACTATTCCATATTTGCTGCTCTGTTCTAAAAACAAAATATGTCTGACAAACCCAAAATACCCTTCCATCATTTCGGAGGGAAAGGTAAAATAATTCACTTTGCTCATGCTAATGGCTATCCGCCTGAGGGCTATAAACAATTCATTCAACCCTTTTTAAAAAACCATGAAATTATTGCTAGTAAATACCGCCCACTTTGGGGTGGACAATCGCCCAGTGCTGTAAAAAGTTGGCATACTTTCGCGGATGATTTAATCCGTTTCATGGATGAAAATGGGCTAAAAAATGTAGTAGGTATGGGGCATTCTATGGGCGGTACGATTTCCTCCATCGCTGCTATGAAACGGCCAGATTTATTTGAACAATTAGTTTTGATAGATCCTGTCATTTTCCCTAAAAAATATAATTTATGGACTAAATTTTTACCAAATTCGTTCTTAAAAAAAATGATCCCTATTGCCAAGGCTTCTTCTAAGAGAAGAGATCAATGGAATAGCAAACAAGAGGTCTTTGATTCCTGGCGAACAAAAAGGGTTTTTAAACGATTTTCCGATAGTGTTTTATCGAATTTCGTTGATGCCGCAGTAGTGACTAGTCAACAGGGTGGAGTCACTTTAGCTTATCCCAAAGCCTGGGAAACACAGGTGTATATTACTGCTCCTTACATCTTTTCTGATTTGGTGAAAATTAAAAAGCCACTAACCGTCATAAAAGGAGAATACACCAATGTGATTACCGACAGCTTATGGGAAGAATGGAAACAAAAACAGCCTACTGCTAAGTTTATAGAATATAAAGATGCGGGTCATTTAATTCCAATGGAGTATCCTGTGCCTTTAGCAGAGACCATTATAAAGCAAATAAAAATACATAATAATCAACTGGGATAAACTTTTTTAAAAATATATGAAATCACTACGCATGACCTTAAACAATTTTAAAACATTCTTTACTTTTTTGCTATTGGCTATTTGTCTGATTAATTGTGATGATACGGATCCAATTAATCCTCCAGTCACAGAGGAAGAAATTACGCCTACGCCTCCAACAACTACCCCTGAAACGGACCCTGTTACGAACCAACCAACTATCGCATTCTATAATGTAGAAAATCTTTTTGATACCATTGATGATCCTGAAAATGGAGGAGATAATGAATTCCTACCCACTGCAGCTAAACAGTGGACAGTAGAGAGATATGAGCACAAACTAAATAATATTGCTAAGGTGATTAAAGGAATGAACTATCCAATAGTCATGGGATTATGCGAAGTTGAGAATGAAAAAGTAGTAGAAGATATAACTAAAGAAGCATTACTAAGTGATTATCAATATGCCGTGGTCCATGAACAATCTCCTGACCACAGAGGCATTGATGTGGCACTGATTTACCAGCCATCTGTTTTTGAATTGTTAGAATGGAAGACCTATCAGGTGAATATTCCAGATGAGCAGATTGCTAATTTTACAACTAGAGATATTTTATTGGTAAAAGGGCAAATAGCAGAATCCATTGTTTACGTTTTCGTCAATCATTGGCCTTCAAGATCAGGTGGTGAAGCGGCTACAGAAGCAAGAAGAACCTATGTCGCAGCAGCATTAAGAGAAGCCATAGATGATTTGCAAGAAAGCGAACCGAATGCTAAAATCATCGTTATGGGAGATTTGAATGATGAGCCAACCAATAAAAGTGTAGCAGAAGTGTTGCAAGCAAAAACGGCTAAAGAAGGTTCTATTATAGTTACTGATTTATATAATTGCACTAGTGATTTAGACATGGCAGGCGAAGGTTCCTATAACTATCAAGGTAATTGGCAAATGATTGACCAGATTATTTCTACAGGAAATTTATTGAGTGCTGATTCGTCCTTATCCATTTCCAATTTCCAAATTTATAAAGAGGAACCGTTGTTGTTCAATCATCCAGATAATGGATTGACACCTGATCGAACCTATGGAGGAGATACCTATTATGGAGGATTTAGTGATCATTTACCAGTATTCTTAGAGGTAACACATGTTATATTTGATTAGTTGGATTCAAAAAAGCCCTCTCAACAAAAGGTCGAGAAGGCGAATATGTATAAAAGCAGTATTGTCTTTTAGTAACGATGAAATAATAAATCAGTCAATTTGGACGAGTTTATTTTGTCTCCAGTTTTTCTTAAAAAATCCTTGCATAGCAGAGCTACGGAAGTATTTTTTGAGGAAAAATGGAGGCAAAAGAGACCGTCCAGATGACGGAGTTATTGTTTTATCGTTACTTAGTATGTTTTAAACATACGCAAAAAAAAATCATGATGATCGTACGATCATCATGATTTTTTAGTTAGATTACATCATGCCGCCCATGCCGCCCATACCTCCTGGAGGCATACCGTGACCGTGACCTGCATCCGCTTCGGGCTTATCACTAACTACACATTCTGTAGTTAAGACCATACCAGAAATAGAAGCCGCATTTTCTAAAGCAACTCTAGTTACTTTAGTTGGATCAATAACACCAGCCTTCTTTAAGTTTTCAAACTTATCCGTTCTAGCATTATAGCCCATATCGCCTTTACTTCTTGCTACTCTTTGAAGAACAACAGAACCTTCCACACCAGAGTTTTCAGAGATCGTTCTTAATGGAGCTTCCAAAGATTTCTTTACGATCTGAATGCCGATGTTTTCATCTTCATTCACCCCTTTAAGATTTCTAAGAGAGGAAATTGCTCTTACTAAAGCAACACCACCACCTGGAACAATACCCTCTTCTACAGCCGCTCTTGTTGCATGTAATGCATCATCTACTCGATCTTTCTTCTCCTTCATTTCTACCTCAGTTGCAGCACCTACGTATAATACAGCAACACCACCAGCTAACTTAGCTAATCGCTCCTGTAATTTTTCCTTATCGTAGTCAGAAGTAGTCGTTTCAATTTGTTGCTTGATTTGACCAACTCTAGCATCAATATCTGCTTGTTGACCAGCACCGTTTACAACAGTTGTATTATCCTTATCTACAGTGATTTTCTCACAAGTACCTAAGTGTTCCATCTCAACATTTTCCAACTTGTAGCCTTTCTCCTCAGAGATAACGGTACCACCAGTTAGAATGGCAATATCTTCTAACATTGCTTTTCTTCTATCACCAAAACCAGGTGCTTTCACAGCGATTACTTTCAACTGCGCTCTTAATCTATTCACCACTAATACACCTAATGCTTGACTTTCAATATCTTCAGCAATAATTAATAAAGAACGACCAGCGCCTACAACTTTTTCCAAAATTGGAACGATTTCTTGCATGTTAGAAATCTTCTTGTCGTAGATCAAAATCGCAGGATTCTCATATTCTGCTACCATAGACTCTGCATTCGTCACAAAGTATGGAGACAAATAACCTCTATCAAACTGCATACCGATCACTTCTTCTACATAAGTATCTGTACCTTTAGCTTCTTCAACAGTGATAACACCATCTTTAGTTACTCGCTTCATCGCATCTGCGATTAAAGTACCGATTTCTTCATCATTGTTAGCAGAAATAGCTGCTACTTGTTGAATCTTCTTGTAATCGTTACCAATTACTTCAGACTGTCCTTGTAGGTGCTTGATAGCTGCTTTAACCGCTTTATCAATACCTCTTTTTAAATCAATTGGATTAGCACCTGCGGCAACGTTTTTTAAACCTGCACTTACCATAGCCTGCGCTAAAACGGTAGCAGTAGTCGTACCATCACCAGCAGCATCTGCTGTTTTAGAAGCTACTTCCTTTACCATTTGAGCACCCATATTTTCTACAGGATCTTCTAATTCAATTTCTTTAGCTACTGTCACACCATCCTTTGTGATTGCTGGCGCACCGAAGCTTTTTTGAATAACCACATTTCTACCCTTTGGGCCCAATGTTACTTTTACTGCATTAGCAAGCGCATCAATACCTGCTTTCAGTTTTTCTCTTGCATCTCTATTAAAGCTAATTTCTTTAGCCATATCTTATTTTCTTTTTAAGTTAATTTGGAAAAATAATAGGGATGAATTTCCCTAAAAAATCTAAATAGGTATTATCTAATCTAAAATGACTAAAACATCATCTTCTCTCATGATTAAATAATCCTCACCTTGGTAGTTTAATTCTTGACCTGCATACTTTCCATAAAGTACTACATCTCCTTTTTTGACGGTCATTGCATTACCATCCTTACCTGGACCTACTGCTATGATCTCTCCTCTTTGAGGCTTTTCTTTAGCTGTGTCTGGTATGATGATACCACCTTTTGTTTTCTCTTCAGCTGTTGCTGGTTTTACGACAACGCGATCATTAATCGGCTTCATCATTTGAATTCCTTTTTTTGTTTACAAATAAATTGGGTGACTAATTACACTGCTAGATATTTTAGAATAGAGAGTAGAGAAGCGAGAGCAGAGATAGATTTCGTTTAACAAAATTGTGAAATTCCGTAATTCTTTAAACTAAATACATTTCTATTCTCTGCTCTCTATTCTCTGTTCTTTAAAATGTCCAATAGTGTAATGACTAAGTTTAGTTATTAGTCTTATCTAGTTCTATCTTCAATAGATATACTTTCTTCTATCATTTCTTATGCCAACAGGTCAATTCTGCCATAATTACAGAAAGTGTTAAAATATCTATGATTTTATGTCAGCACTATCCGAAATTATGTCATAGAAGTCCTATTTTGCTTCCTAAGTGCGCAAAAATAGCTGAATGTGCTGAAATAAACGTTAAGAATATGTTAATAAAACGAAAACAAGGAAGAATAGAGAGATAAGTTGCTTTTTTAGAGGCTGCCAGACAGAAATAAGGGGCTCGGAAAGTATTTTAACAGTATTGGAAGCGTTTTTTAAAGGCTACTACCAAAATTTTGTAGGTAGTTATTGTCTTTTTAGCTTGTATCACGCTCAAAATGATCTTGGACAGCATTAAAACTAAAAAAGGGCCGAAGTATAATACTTCGACCCTTTTTTATCTGCCTACTGTTTGATTATTCAGACAATAAAGGTGCGCCTGCACCGCCACCACCTGAACTCACCATTAAAGCAGTTACAATACATAATACGAATAAAGCTGCTGCCAATCCCCATGTGATTTTTTCAATAAAATCACTAGAACGGGATGCGCCAAGCATTTGATTCGCAGAGTTCCCTCCAAAAGTAGAGTCTACTCCACCACCTTTAGGATTTTGAATTAAGATTACTACCATTAATAAAACGCAAACTAGTGCGATCATTACAGTCATAAAAGTTAACATAATATATTTTTTGTTGAGGTCTAGAAATTTTCGAACCTTAATAATAACAAGGTGCAAAAGTAATATTACGCAGATCTATCCTCTAAGTTTTCAATTTTCTTTATTTCGGCTGCAAATAAACCGCTTTTTTCGGGAAAAATCAAACTTAAACGCTTATACATGCTTATTGCCTTTGTATAATGTCCTTGAATAATTAATATTTTAGCCAAAGTCTCGGAGGCGATGTCTGATTCGAATTCCAAACTATCATCTGCTGTCTCTGCTACTTTGTTAATCTTTTGCGGAATAATCGTGGTTTCTGTAGTTGTTTTCCTGACTCGTTTATTAGCTAATTCATCAATCATTCCTTTTGAATTATAGCCAATTAAATCATAGCCTGCAAACTCAGGTTTAGGCTTATTCCAAGTGGAAAACCTTGATTTTGGTAATGGAGCGAGGCCTGATTTTTCTTCTAATGCAGCTTGTTCCACATAAGTCTCCTGCTCCTCAGATTCCTGTTCGTTAGTTTCTTGCTCCTCAGAAGAAACTATATCTAAAGGGATCTCGATAAAATCTGCATTAGCAAGTACATCGTCACTATTATCATCATTTGTTATAGACTCAATAGAGACCTCCTTAGCCGCATGCGGGATCTGCTCTATTTCTGGAGTATCTACATCTTCAAAGATCGCCTCAATTTCCGCTATACTTCCATTAATTTTTTCTCTTTTAGCTTCCGCTTCTAGATCCAAACTTGGTTCTAAGATTTCCTGGTCAAAGTCTAATGTATAGTATTCTTCCGAGTCTTGGTCTTCCTCAACTGCCTTTTCTCCAAATTCTAAGCTTAGCAATGATTCCTTTGGAACAGGTACATTTGGAACATCAGGTAAGGCCGTCGCAACAGCCGCAACGGAGGCACTTGCGGCGAAAGAACCAGCTATGCTAGTCATGCTTAATTCTTTTTCTAGAGCAGATAATTCTTTTAACTCCAGATAATCTTCTTGCAATAGCACGCCCTCCGGTAATGCTTCCAGTATTTCCGCTCTTGTAAGGATATCGAACAAATGAGGACGATCTATGCTATAAAGCGAAGCAAATTCTTTCTGTCTGTTGTAATCATCATTCCCCTCTTGCCTGCTTTTAATAGCCAATAAATGACGTAGCGTGTAGCTATTAGGATGCTCCGCTACTAATGTTTTTAACTCCTGATAAGATATTTGATGAAGATATTCTGGATCTCTTAAATATCTTAGTAAATTTTCTTTTGTCATAACCCGTTTTGGTTCCGTCTTCTTTTAGAACTGATCTGATTCAACTAAAATACACAATTTTAGACTATCTGACAATTCTGACAAGGAAGTAGCCCTATTTATTTATCCACGAATATTGGTTTACGATTTATTAAAAAAAAAGTTTAACAAGAAATTTACGGGATATCACTGTTTGACTTCATAATCACTATATTCATAGTCTGCCCTGATATATAGCTTATTTCCATTATCATCTACTCGCCAACTCTTTCTGGAAGTGGTAAATAGGAACCCACCAACGTTTTCAAAACTCAAATTTTCTACATAGCTTGAATGGTCATGCAATTGTACAGTATACCCAACTTGTTGATAGTTTTGTTCGTCAAAATAGTGCCACCAGATATCTGCTTTCGTGTGCGCTTTATAGGCTGTTGGATTATATACTGCTTTGACCACATGTACTTTTTTGCCACTGGGGATAAGCTTAGTACCCTCATAACTTAGTTGTGCTCCTTCATCTAATAATTTAAAGGGAATACCGATAACAAAAGTGGAAGCATAAATAGAATTTTGTAAGGAAGTGGCTTTTGCTGTAGAATCTACAAGTCCATTCTTTAATTTCTTAACCGCCCCATTTTCCATAAGCATTTCATTGTCAACATCTCCTTCTTTCCATGTAATACTAACTTTGTTTGCAGGTTGGAAAGTGTAAATATGTTTTTGGTTTGTCGCTTTTTCTATGGCACCTGAAGCTTCATACAAATTTGTCTTCTTGTTAAATTGTAAGGATTTAATATTGTTCCAGTTTTCATATCCTCCCATGGCATCTAAAGCCTTGCTTAAAACTTCCTTAAGTTTGCTATCTTTTATCGCTGAAAGCGGATCTTTTTGTTTCGTGGTCGCACAACTTGAAAGTAGCAAGAATGCTAGGAATACATAAATATTTTTTTGCATTATTAGAGGAAGTTTATGATCAAAATATAGAACATCCTCAAGATGATAAAAAAGTACAATTTATAATAGAAAATACTTAAAAATAAATAAGGCGAATAGTTTTACTACTCGCCTTATTTTATGGTTTATGAATAAAGAAATTAAATTTTCTGTACCGAATCAAATTTCTAATTTTTCACAACATTTACAATTGTTGGTAAGCAAATATTTGATTTACATTGAACGTTGATTATATAATCTTCTACTTCTCCATCTATTGCGCATGTGCCGGTACCGCATGGACTATTCCCATTTAAACTTCCATCAGTAGTATATCGCCATCTCATAGCAATTGGTTGATTTTGAGTAGCTGAAACGGGCACTATCACTTCTATAATGTCTGAATAAGTTCCAGCTTGTGTAGCCGTAGGATAAGTAGCTGTTGTAACCAATTCATCAGTGTCATTAAAGTCACCATCTCCATTCCAATCTATCCACACATTTAAATAAGCATCTGATCCTGTTGCATTATACATATTTACAGGTAGGTTAAAAGAACCTCCAGGAACAATGGTTAAGCTGGGAAATAAATTCAGTCCATCATCTATATCTGTAGAAGCATTACTATTACTGTTTGGTGAACCGTCTATGCTTACGCCTGTTCCTAAATAGATATCCTCACTAACCGCATGACATGGTGCTGCTGGACAGGTGTCCGTATAGTCAGGATAATCAAAACAAGTGGTTGGCTGTAGCGTAACAGTTACATCTGTATAACAATTATTATTATCATAAACTCTAATTGTATAATCTTTTGGACTTGTCGGATTGTTTAAGTTATTCACTAATAAACTATCTACAGGTATACTAGCTGGAACAGCTGGCATTCCTGTACCAGAATCAAAGATAACTCCCTCACTATATTGATAAGTAGCACCCGCTGGAAAGTTCAATAATTTTATAGAACCATCAATATTAACCTCAGTACCTGAAACTGGACAAGTGGCAGATATTGCAATAACAGCTGCCGTTGGTAAGGCATGCACTGTTACCAATACATTATCTGTGGCTGTACAGCCATTTCCATCTGTTACGGTTACCGTATAGGTCGTCGTCGCTGTTGGGTTTGCGGTCGGATTTGATATATTGGTCGCACTTAAGCCTGCTGAAGGAGACCAACTATAACTTGTGCCGCCACTTGCAGATAAACTGGTAGAATTGCCGGTACATATTTCGACATCTGTTCCTGCATCTGCTGTAGGTGTATTCACAACGACCGAAACTGTACATGAATTATCAACAGAATTACCACTTAATGACACTGTAAAGTTATTACTTCCAGCGTTAATAGTGACAGAATTTTGGTTATTTGCGCCTTGGATTGTTGCATCGCCAGAAACGGTCCATTCTATACTATTATCTGGACAAGTTGGTGTAAAACTGTAGGTTAATGATGCTCCTGAACATACAGTAGTAGGTCCCGCAATATCACAAGTACTGCATCCATTATATACTTCTACATCCCCACCTATACCCTTTGGATCACCCGATGCTAATACTCCATATGAAAAAGAACCTAAAGGACTAATTGGATTAATAGTAGTCTCTGAATCCCACACAGCTATTCCATGAGGTCCAACTTCTGCCAATATATCAGCGGAACTAGCCAAGTACCATATATCACAAGAAGCATCTTTTTTATCGTATACCGCAACACCCCCGTAACTATCATCATTTCCGGCATCACCAGTCACGGAAATATCAAATTCGGAAGGGGCATTATCGTAAAGATTACTAGTAGTGTTTAAAGTGATTTTGTTGGTTTCTGCCCAGTGGTTATAAGAACTATGCCAACTACCAAAACAACCTACTCTTACCCCTGCTAACAAATTACCAGATGGGTCAAATGCAAGGTCCGAAATAAAATAAGTCGTCCAATTTGTATAGGAGTTACCTCCACCTACCGCAATTGTTGTATGAAATTGCTCTGAGCCAACATAATTATCCCAAGAATAAGAGCTAGGAGAGGTATTATTTGTTGTAGTACTAGCCCATCCACCATTTGAATTTAAATCAATAGAATAGATAGATGGAGCACCTGCAACAGCAAAATTATTAGAAAAAGTACCTATATCTACAATTCCATAAAATAGTCTACCAGAGCCAGGCTCTATAGCCAAGCCATAAGGAATATCTTCTAGGTCAGTAATACCAGCTGCATTATTATCTAATGTGCCTGGATCATAGGAATCCAGTATATTACCAGTAGCATCTAATCTATAAATTCTTCCATCTTCTGTATTACTCACAAAAAACTGATCATTAAGTTCATCATAAACAATGTTTCCCAAACCTACCCCCGTTGTCCTAGTATTTGCTTGTCTATCTCTTTCACAATCCCAGTGAGTAAAAGTAGTAGTTTGCTGAGGTAAGGTTGCAAAAACAGTTACATCACCCGTAATCGGATCAATGCGGTAGACCCTACCAGCAGCTTCAGTAGAGTTGCTTGGATTAGCAATAGAGCCATAATTCAATATTGCATTTGAAGGAGATAATACACCAAAAGAAGAAGAATAATTGGAAGAAGCAGTTACAAATACCTCAGCTGTGGATTGAATTATGGCTGTCCCAAAAACGTTTCCTATACTACTTACAAGCCAATCATCGTGATGTAAAGTACTATCTGCATTGGTAATTTCGCTTCTATTAGTACCAGGCCCTTCATTCATACCAACGTAGGCAACCGTATATCTTTGATCAGCTGCTTGTGCTTGTACAACACCGCAAGTAATAACCGCTACACCAGGATATAATAGTGCATCTGATACACAGGCAGCATTATTGGAATCCCAGTCTGGATTATCTAATTGGCCAAAAGAATTAGTACTTGTTAGAATTAAAATCGTTATCAATCCTATTGTATAAAGAAAATATATAAGTTTAAATTGTAGCGGTGCTATATCAAAATTACGACTAGTAAATAGCAGTCTCATACTAAAAGGGTTTGATGGGGGTACTTTAAAAAGACGCAATAAATATTTGAGTAATACTATTAGATTCCATAGTACTTTCTTATATGTTCCCTGAACATTTAATATTTTTTGCTAAAAACAGTACGAAAGTTTCGTGATGATCAATAATCTTTTAGGATCAAATCTAGGAAGTGATTTCCAAATGAAAGCCTTTAGAAAAATGAAAGAAATTATACTTTACTTTAAACTAATCTAATGGTCATTAGATTAATGATTCTTTACTCAGGACTTTCTGTAAAAATTTAGGATTCTCTTTATTTTGTAGGGAAGATAAAATTAAATACTGTTTAGTGTTTTATGGCCATCTAATAATCATTATTGGTCCCAACATACAAATACTTTAGTATTTTTGACTTGATTAATAATATTATTTTGTGACATAGTATAAGACACTAATTGAATTTTATAATATATAATTAATATACAAAAAATAACATCCTATGAAATCAGAAGATCTACCTATCCCCAATCTATCCACCTTAGAATTATTTCTGATACAGATCGTATGCTATTCCATATTATGGCTAGTCAGTGACTATACCGCTACTTTAGTTACACTCATATTCCCTGTTATTTTTTTTAGTCTTTTATTCTTAGCTTCCTTATCAGAGTTAGTGCAAAAATCAAAAGTCCCTCGTCAGTATTATTACTTCATGATCGTGTCAATTATAGCCCCGCTCCTCACAGCGGCTATCTTCGTTTTTATTCTAGGAGTAGATTTTGATTGGAAAACATTATAAGTAAGTCGAATCAATTAAATGGGTAATAGACGAAAAATCTAGTTCCTAAATTTACCCGTTTAATTAACACGTCCTACTTAAAATACAGTGAAGTTGTTTAAAAATCAGCACATGTTTGAACTTATTCTTTCAAATGGCTAGATAACTCCCTTTTTTTCTCTCCGCAATCACGTCACACCAAAATCCGAAGTAACATTCCTTTAAAATATATATAATCCTTAATATACTATTACTAAAGTATCTATACAGCCCGTTTTTCTACATATCAAATTACTAGTTATATCTTCTAAAAAAAGAACAATATTAGTTGTCACAACAATTTTTTTCCACTACAGCATCACATGCATAGTGAATGTATATTGCTACTTTATTTATTGGGGGGTAAATAAAAGGTAGAGGGGTCAGACAGCAATGTTTGCCCCTTTATTCGTTTATATAAAACTCAACTTACCTAATAGGGTTGTTTCTAAATAATAAACCCATATCTGAAAATATCTTTTTCCGTTATTTTCCTTCAAAAAATAAGTCCGTAGCTAGGCTATGCACTGATTTTTTGTAGAAAACTAACAAAAAAATCTATAATTCATATACGTATTCCTTATTTAGGAACAACCCTAATACGCTTACCTTTCTACAATACATTACTTATACTTTGTTCTCAGTTTTGTAATTTAGCCAACTTCTACCTATTAGATATGCTATTAGTAAGGCTTACAAGCATCACGTTGTCAAAGTCTTACGTCTGACTTCTGACAGTCTTGGAAGGACGATCTGACTTCTGAAAATATCCAGTAGTGTATAAGGTTAATAGACTTGTTCAAAAAAGCGAGTCGGAAAACTTAATATCTAAATATGAAAAATCGGCGATCCTTTCTTCAACAGTTAAAAGCTTTGAGTTTAGGCATTACTCCTCTACCCTTTTTTCAATCTGCACAAGGGCGAGATTTGCTAGAGGCAATTAAAGACAAGCAATTGTTATCGGTAGAAAAAATCACTACGGACGAAGATTTTTGGCAATTGATCAAACAAGCTTATACCGTTTCTCCTACCCTTTTAAATCTAAATAATGGAGGCGTTTCCCCACAACCTAAAGTAGTTCAAGATGCCGTAGAAAGATATAATCAACTATGTAATGAAGCACCTTCTTATTATATGTGGCGAACACTGGATCGAGGACGTGAACCCTTACGCTCAAAACTTGCAGACTTGGCAGGTTGTTCGCCTGAGGAATTAGCGATTAATAGAAATACTTCTGAGGCTCTAGAAACAGTCATTTTTGGTTTACGATTAAAGGCTGGAGATGAAGTAGTCCTTTCCAAACAGGATTATCCCAATATGAAAAATGCTTGGAGTCAACGAGCTTCGAGAGATGGTATTCTATTAAAATGGTTAAGCATTAAATATCCTTCCGAAAATAAACAGGACTTAATAGATCAATATGTCTCTGCATTTTCAGAAAACACGAAAGTAGTTCATCTAACCCACATGCTCAATTGGAATGGACAAATCTTACCTGTTTCCGAAATTGCCTTAGAAGCACAAAAGAGAGGCATTGAAGTTATTGTAGATGCTGCACATACTTTTGCACACCTAGTGTATACGATTCCTTCTCTAAATTGTGATTATTGGGGGACCAGTCTTCATAAATGGTTAGGCGCACCTTTTGGTACAGGTTTGTTATATGTCAAGAAAGATAAAATTAAAAACCTTTATCCTTTATTCGCTGCTCCGAATCCAGAAGCAGACAATATTCGAAAGTTTGAACATTTGGGCACACGTTCTTTTGCCATCGAACAAGCTATTGGTCAGGCTATAGATTTTCATTGGATGATAGGAAGTGAAAGGAAGTTCAAGCGCTTACATTATTTGAAAAATTATTGGACTGAGCAAATTCAACAAATCCCTGGAATTCAACTATTAACCTCGCTGCACCCTGATTTTGGTGGCGCTATTGCCTTAATAGCTATTGATGGGCAAAAACCAGAAAAGACCGCCCAACTATTACAAAATAAATATAAGATACACACGACTAGTTCCAAAACAGACAATATTTATGGCGTCCGCATTACGCCTAACGTTTATACGAGCTTGAGGGATTTGGATAGGTTGGTGGCAGCTATTCAAGAAATTGTAGCAAGTATTAAAAAGTAATGTTATTTGGTTCTTTGACAAATCTAGTGTTCAAAGAACGATTTATTTTATATATTGCATTCTTTCAAAAGTACAAATTCATTCTTAAACAACTTCTAAGTAAAAAATAGAATTGATGGAATTTAAAGGAACCTCCAATTACGTTGCTCCTAGAGAATTACAAATAGCGGTAAATGCTGCCGTACACCTTCAAAAGCCTTTATTAGTAAAAGGAGAACCCGGAACAGGCAAAACCTTATTGGCACATGAAATCGCCAAAGCCTTAAAAAAACCATTAATTACTTGGCATATCAAATCCACCACCCTAGCGCAGCAAGGTTTGTATGAGTACGATGCCGTGTCCAGATTAAGGGATTCGCAGCTTGGTGGGGAGAATGTAGATAATATTGAGCATTACATAAAGAAAGGAAAATTGTGGGAAGCTTTTTCGGCAAAAGAAAGCGTCGTATTGTTGATTGATGAAATTGATAAAGCAGATATTGAATTTCCCAATGATCTACTATTGGAGTTAGATAAAATGGAATTCTTTGTTTATGAGACGCAAAAAACAGTAAAAGCTAAGATCAGACCGATTGTTATTATCACGTCTAATAATGAAAAAGAATTACCTGATGCTTTCTTAAGAAGATGCTTGTTCCATTATATTCGGTTTCCAGAACAGGATACGATGCAGCAAATCGTTGATGTGCACTTTCCTGATATTGAAAAAGAATTAGTCGGCAATGCCATGAGTATTTTTTATGGTGTCCGAGACATTCGGGGGCTGAAGAAAAAACCTTCTACTAGTGAATTAATAGATTGGCTTAAACTCCTTTTAATGGAAAAGATTCAGTCAGGAGATTTAGAAGATTTTGATCTGAAAGAGACGCTGCCACCACATGCCCATGCGCTCTTAAAAAATGAGCAGGATTTGAATCTTTTGGATGAGTTGCGAAGAATGAAGCGGAAGTATTGAGTTTAGGAGAGAAATACTAGAACACGGAGACACAGGGACACAGAGTTAATTTCTGTGTCTCTTTGTTCTTAAATGCTTTAGAACATTCCTCTTACTCAATAATATTCTATGTAAATTCACGTTATACTTAAATAAGAACTCACCTACCAAAATACAATGCAAAGGCGCTTTTACTTCTTCCTTTTTCTTTTCTCTTGCTTTCCAATCTTTCTACACTGTCAAAGCGTTCCTACTCAAGATACGACCAATAAAAAAGAAGTAATTATTCAATTCTCCGACTTGATGGAATTCATTCAAGAGGAAGATCGATCCATTAGAAAATTGTCGGGGCATGTAGCTTTGAGACAGGATAGTGTGTTGATGTATTGTGATACGGCACTGCTGGAGGGCAATAAAGTCATTGCCTTTGGAAATGTAGTCATTCAGCAAGGAGATTCGATAACCGTCTTTTCTGATTCCTTAGAATATACTGGAGATAAAAGAGTCGCCGACTTATTTGGGGAAGTCGTGCTACAAGATGGGGATAAAAAATTATTCACTTCTTACCTGAATTATGATTTAAGCTCTAAGACAGGGAGATATACGCAAGGTGGCCTGGTCACCCAAGGATCAACCCAACTCATCAGTAAAAAAGGAATTTATTACGTCAACTCCAAACAACTATTTTTTAAAGATAGTGTCATTCTTGCCAATGAAAAAATGACTTTGCGAGCAGATACTTTAGAATTTGATTCTGAATCACAAATAGCCACATTTTTAGGTCCAACATTAATCCATCAAGATAGTGCTACGATCTATTGTGAAGCTGGCTTTTATGATATGGCTACTGACCTTGCTGAATTTGAACAAAATGCCCAATATCAGAAAAATCAACAACGTGCAACAGCTGACTTAATTACCTATGATGGAAGCATTAAAGAAATAAGGCTATCCGGAAATGCGTCGTTTATAGATGGAGATAAAGTGGCAACAGCAGAGATCATCCGATATGAAGAAGATACCAAACTTACCTTTTTAGAGGGTAATGCCATATTTAAAGATCCACAACAGGAAGTAACAGGGGCCGTCATTCAATATGATGCAGATAAGGGGTCTTTCAAAACAGAAGGACGCTCCATACTAGTAGATAGTGCTCAAATATTGATAGCAGATCAGTTTGATTTCGATAGTGAACAAGGTCTTGGCATCGCTAAAGGGTCTATTGAGTGGCAAGACACCGTTGAAAACCTAAGTATCCAATGCGAGGAATTAGCCTATGACAAGTCCAGAAATTATATAAAGGCTACTGGTGGAAGACCTTTATTGTCTATTTTGGTTGGGGAAGACACCCTGTTTTTAGCTTCTGATACGCTTATTTCAAGTGAGACAGCAGATACTTTGGCCAAAAAAATGCTAGATGCCTATACGGATGTTCGTATTTATAAAACGAACCTACAGGCTACTTGTGATTCCTTAAGTTATAGTGCCTCTGATTCTTTATTTAAGTTATATAGAAATCCGATTATCTGGTCAGACACTTCCCAGTTTAAGGCAGATTCTATCTACATGCAACTGGCAAATGATCAGATTGATAAAATCATGCTCTACCAAAATGGACTAATTATTAATACGCCTGATTTTCAATATTTTAATCAGATTACCGGAACAGAGATAACAGCCTTCTTCAATTATGGGAATTTGAATAGAATGAAAGTGAATGGAAATGCAGAATCAATTTACTTCGCGAGAGATGAACAAGATGCTTATTTAGGCATGAATCAGACCACCTGTAGTGAGATGCTGATTTTATTTGGAGCTAATGAAGTGGACCAGATAAAGTTTTTTAACCAACCTAATGCGAACATGACGCCAATGGCTAAGATTCAAGGTGCCCCCCCCACATTGAAAGGTTTTAGTTGGGATTTTGAAAAAAGACCTCAATCTGTTTTAGAATTGAGAATGGAATAGACTTAATTCTGAATGGAGACTTTTGAACCCGCCTGCCTGATGCCACGAACGGGCAGGTTGAGAATGCCTATTAATTTACACCTTAGCAATAACCGTTCTATTGCCTTTTACTTTTTGATTTAAAGAAACCTCAATTTTTGAATCTAAAGGTAGAAACAAATCTACTCTAGAACCAAACTTGATGAACCCCATCTCTTCCCCTTGCTCTACTTCTTCTCCAACAGATACATAGTTGACAATTCTTTTAGCCACCGCACCAGCAATTTGGCGTAATAAAATTTCTACTTGACCATTATCTATTACTGTAGTCGTTCGCTCGTTTTCTGTAGAAGATTTTGGATGCCAAGCAACCAAATATTTACCTGGATGATATTTGAAGTAATTAACGGTCCCACTAATTGGATTTCGATTGACATGCACATTAGTTGGTGACATGAAAATAGAAATTTGAATGCGTCTATCCTCGAAATATTCCGATTCATTCACTTCTTCTATGGTAACAATCTTTCCGTCCGCAGGAGCATAAATTAAATTATCATCTGGGATAATAATGGCCCTTTTAGGAGAACGAAAGAACTGAAGCACTAGAATAAAGAAAAGAACCGATAGAATCGTAATTCCAAATAGAAATGACGGAATCAACCAACACACTACGGAATTAATGATTGCTAAAGTAAACGCTAAAAATATAAGGATTTTATGCCCTTCTTTATGAATTTTCATATGATAAAAAGTAGTGTTATACTGTTTTCTCTCTCAAAATACACTATTTATGCTGTCTAATCTGCATTTAGGCTAGTATATTTTTTTTAACAAAGAATAAACGTGAGAGGAGAATATCACTTTCCTAATAAATTTCTTATTGAAGAATGATTGAATAATACATATTATCATTCCTTTCTTAAGTTTGCGCAAATTTAATCAAAAAAAAATACTACACTCAATCGAATAGACCAACTATTAAATAATTTGGATATAATTGTGCCAAAACAAAATAATTTCGAATGAAAGTCCTCTATAAAACAATAGCAACTGGATTTGGTTCTGGATTTACCCCAATTGCGCCAGGTACTGCTGGTGCTGCCCTTGGTTGCCTTTTATTGGGGGGCTATCAATATTTTATTGGTCAAACAGCAACTATTTCTTTTCAAATCAGCTTCTTCGTCTTAATACTTATCACAACGGTTGTAGGGGCCATATGCACCCATCGGTTAGAGCCTGAATGGGGCGAAGATCCTTCTAAAGTTGTCGTAGACGAAATTATTGGTGTCTGGATTACTTTATTGTTTGTCCCACTCTCTTGGCAAAACATCTTAATAGGCTTTGTCTTATTTAGACTATTCGATATTTATAAGCCCTTAGGGATTAGGAAACTAGAAGCCATACCAAAGGGTTGGGGGGTGATGTTGGATGATGTTTTAGCTGGAATATACGCGAATCTTGTGCTTCAAATTTACCTTTATCTTGGATAAATCAGATACGAAAGAATTTCTACGCTCTCAGGTGGCTGCCTTTATCAGCACCTGCATTGATTATCTTACGGTTATTACCTTAACGGAATTAGCTGGCTTATGGTATATTTATTCTAATGTCGTTGGCGCTTTACTAGGGGCCATTACTAATTTTTCACTAGGTAGACACTGGACTTTTAAAGCACAGGAAGGTGCCGTTGGCCATCAAGCATTCAAATATGCGCTTGTTTCTTTTGGTAGTGTTTGTTTAAACACCTTTGGTTTGTATGCTTTAAAGGAGTGGGGCAATATCAATTATATTATCGCAAAAGTAGTGGTCGGTATCTTAATCGCCGTCTGTTTCAATTATGTGTTGCAAAAGCATTTCGTTTTTAAGTAGAGAAACTGAGCTTCTTTAAATGTTGACAATAATGAACACGGAGGCACGGAGCTCACAGAGAAAAACTTATATAACTCCGTGTGCTCAGTGGCTCTGTGTTCATTAAATCACGCCAGTCTGGCTCTTATCCTCTTTCAAATAGCGCTAATCGGCATTCGACGATTCACCCTTAAAATCATCCCTTTGATAACCTTCCCTGTACCACCTACTTCCACAAACTCTGTGACACCATCAGCAATCATGTTTTGCATCGTTTGGGTCCATCTAACCGGCGCTGTTAATTGGGCGATTAAATTCATTTGAATCTCATCAGGATCAGTAGATGGAGACGCATTTACATTTTGATAGATTGGACAAGTAGGTACATTAAATGTCGTATTTTCAATAGCTGCTTGCAACTCTGCTTTGGCAGGTTCCATTAATGGCGAATGAAAAGCACCACCTACCGCTAATACAATGGCTCGCTTTGCACCTGCCTCTTTTAATTGCTCCACTGCCAAATCGATTCCTTTGAGGCTACCTGAAATAACCAATTGTCCTGGACAATTATAATTAGCCGGAACAACGACCTCCTCAGTAATGCCTGCACAAATAGCTTCTACTTTTTCATCTTCTAAACCGACAATGGCAGCCATGGTACTCTCTACTGCTTCACAGGCTTTCTGCATCGCCAAGGCACGCTTTTGAACCAATTGTAAGCCATCCCGAAAAGTCAAGGCACCATTCGCTACTAAGGCAGAAAATTCGCCTAAGGAATGTCCTGCTACAAGATCTGGTTGAAAATCCGCTCCTGCCAATTTCGATTTAATTACAGAATGAAGAAAAATGGCAGGCTGTGTTATTTTAGTTTGCTTTAGCTGTTCCGCTGTGCCACTAAACATCACCTCACTAATAGAATAGCCTAAAATGGTATTCGCTTCTAAAAATAACTCCTTTGCCATACCGCCACCTTCATATAACTCCCTACCCATTCCTTCAAATTGTGCCCCTTGTCCAGGGAAAACGTATGCCTTCATAAATGTGTTTTAAGAAGTTGTTTAAAAATGAATTGATGCACCATATGCAAGTCATTTTTAAACAACTTCTAATTAAAATTGATAAAATCCATAGGATCAACAGGAATTCCCTTGTGCCATAATTCAAAATGTAGGTGTGGCCCCGTAGAGTGATCCCCGGTATTCCCTATAATAGCAATAGCTTCTCCTGCTTTAACCATATCTCCTGCCTTTTTGAGTAAAGCAGAATTGTGTTTATAAAAAGTAATTACATTATCCTTATGCTGGATGGCAATAGTATTGCCCGTTTCCAAATTCCAATCAGCAGAAATTACATAGCCATCCAATGCGGACTTGATGGCCGTATTTTTAGGGGCAATGATATCCACCCCAAAGTGTTTTTCTGAACTATTATACTTTTTTGAAATATCTCCACTTACAGGCGGGGAAAAGAATCTTTGGCCTAGTGGCAGTTCTGTTTTAGGTAGGTTAATACTAGCCGTATTGATATTCTCTTGTTGCTCTACTTCTAAGTTTTGTCTAAACTTCTCATCTATCTCACTTCTTTGCGTAAGTACTTTTATACTATCTGGCTCCAAACCTACTTCATTATGTCCTGTACCAATGGTATCTACATCCCCAACTAATACCTTTCTAATGTTTTCTGTCCATAGCTGTTGCGTCTGGAGCTCTTTTTCTAGATTTTCGATTTTACGTTCTAAGGCTACATTCTCTTTTTCTCCTCTGAAAATTAAGTGCCTTATGGGCGTTAATAATAACAAAACACCTGTTAGCAAGGCAATGGAGAGCATGCCTAAAGTAACAATGGATCCTATTTTTAAAAAATTGGAATGATAGGTTTGTACCTCTTCATAGGTATCATCATTCATGACCACCAAACGATAGTTTGTTTGTAGTCGCTTTTTAAGGGCTTGTTTCCAGTCTAGTTCGTCCTGTTTATCTCCCATAATATGAAAATTCTAATAGGCTTGTTCGACTGCAGCTGATGAGGCGAGATCGAGTAAAATTTAGTTTTGTACAAGGCAAAATTTTTCGGAATAGCCGTAGCTATTGCTAAAAAGTTTAACGCCGCACAAAATTAAATTTTGCCCATATCGTCCATCTAGATGCAGCCGAACAAGTCTAATGGCTATCAGTAAAAGGTAAGTCCTTTTGTTATCTGCTGTAGATATCGGGAAGTACTTGCCAAAGTCCTATATTTGCGCCGCAAAGTTAGAAGCATTTTTACAAATGTCTAATACAATTGCCAATTATTAGATTAAATCCTCTTTTTATAACAATAATGAGGGTTTTAGGTGGTTTATAATAGTGGAATAGTTGAATAATTTAGCTTTGTTAACTATAAAATAGTACGCCTATTGGATTTTACTCCTATAGAAACCAACAATCCAATTGAAAAGACGTAAAAATCAACTTCAAGCTTAGTAACGACTTCAAGCTCAAAACGAGACATTCCTAGCTAAAAAGGGTTAACATCATGAGTTGAATTTGAAGTTGTGATTGAAGTTGAAGTTTAAACAGGCAACATCTTTATAATCAAAAAAAGATTAGGCAAATTAGAAAAGGAGCTTTGAAAAACTACAAAGACAATAGTGTTTATTCATATCTTTTTTGTTTGGTAAAAATTGAGTCTTGATTGTCAACGTTTTATAGACATTCACGATTCTCCATTCAGCATTAAGTTTAATAAACCGCCTAATTTTAAAGAAAATAAAAAATGATCGGTAGCAACAACAGATTCCCAAATTCCTTGGTAATCTTACTACTTACTTTCCTATTTATAAGCAGTTGTGTCACGCAAAAGAAAAAAGGGGACCTATCTGCTATGCAAAAATTGTATCACAATACCACCTCCAAATACAATGGCTATTTCAATGCAAATGTATTGTACGAAGCGAGTGTATTAAGTCTTAATGAACAACATCAAGACAATCACAATAAAATCTTACCCGTATTTAAGTACATAGAAACAGAAGATCCAAAGATTGTAGCAGAGGATATGGACAAGGCGATTAAGAAAGTATCCGTGGTGGTGTCCTTGCACAGAGAATCGGATTGGGTAGATGATTGTTATTTATTGATGGGGAAATCTCAATTTTTGAAGCAGGATTATGAGTCTGCGGAGGAAGCCTTTGAATACATGGTGGCAGAATTTAACCCTCAAGCCATCGCCAAAAAGAAAGCTAGAAAACAAAAACGAGCTAAGAGCAAAAGTTCTAAATCAAAAAAAGGTAAAAAGGAGAAGAAAAAAGAAATAGATCAGAAAAAGAAAGATCGTAAAAAGATTGCCAAAGAAGTAGCTAAGGAACGAGAAGCAAAGAAGAAAGCTAGAAAAAAAGGACAGAAAGTGGCAGAAGGACCTTCTGCTAAAGAAAAAATGGCGGCGGCAAAGAAAGCAGAAGAAGAGGAAGCTAAAAGAGAAGAAGAGGAAAAAAATAAGAAAGAGGTAGCAGAAGCCGAAAAGGAATTTCTTAAAAAACGACCTGCTTATCACGAAGGATTGGTTTGGTTGGCTATGACATACGTAGAAAGAGAAAACTTTTTAGGCGCTGAAAGAATGTTCAATGAGTTAGAAAACACAGGAAATCTTCCAAACGAAGTCTTAGCAATGGTTGGTCCTGCTAAGGCCTATTACTTTTTGGAACAAGATCAGAATGAAGCAGCGATGGAGCCTTTGTTATCAGCTATTGAATTAGCAGATGATCGAGATGACAAAGCTAGATATTCTTTTATTCTTGCACAGATCCATCAAGAAGCTGGCAGAAATGACGAAGCACTCGCCAACTTTCAACAAGCAAAAAAATATAGTACAGAATATGAATTGGAGTTTGCTTCTGAATTATATGTACTCAAAAACTCTATGCGTTCTGGTAAGTTGTCAGCTGATGCCGCGGAGAAGAAACTAGAGAAAATGTTGAAAGAGACAAAGAATAATGATTATCAAGATCAAATTTATTTTGTACTCGCTGATATTGCTATTCAAGCAAACGATAACAAAAAAGCGATTGAATACTTATCTAGCTCCTTGGAAACTAATTCTTTGAATACTGCACAGAAAGGGGAATCTCATTTACTATTAGCAGATCTGTATTTTGAGGAAGAGAATTTCGTAGAAGCAAAGAAAAATTACGACGCAGCATTAAGCGCTGTTTCCAAAAATGATGAACGGTATTTTGACATCAAAAAAAGAAGTGAAGGCTTAGTAGATATTGCTAAAAATATAGAACTCATTACGCTACAAGATAGCTTATTAAGAATGAGTAACCTTACAGATAAAGAACGACGAAAATTGGCGGCTAAGATGAAACGCCAAGAAGTAAATGACGCACTGGCGGCAGCTAAAGGAATAGC
>CALJIY010000012.1 GCA_937973945.1 uncultured Saprospiraceae bacterium
ATAGAATACGAAAGAAGCAAGCAATTTTAAGTTAAATGGCAGAGAGTTATAAATATCCGGATTATAAGCGATTTAAATTCAGAGAACTAAAAGTATACGGCTCTACTGAATGGCTCGCAGATAATAAGAAAAAATATCGACAGGTCTTCGATAGGCACGAGTCTTCCTATATCTATGCTGAACTATCTTTTCATAATAAGTTATTTGATGAAGAGGACTGGGACATAGAGGTGGAACTACGTTGTTTTAGTGTGAAGAAGTCGACCCGTAAAGAATTGTGTGTACTGCCCTTCAAAAGGAAAGTGAGCAAGTACGACAGTGTGGTGTATATCCGTGAGGGCTGGGGGAATAAAAAAGATGGGGCATTTTGGAAGAAAGGCTCTTATTATTGGGAGGCTTGGATAGAAGGGGAAAAGGTAGCGACTAAATATTTTTATGTAGAAGATTCTGGTGGTGAATGGGATTTAGGTCGAAACCCTTATCTAGAGGTGCAATCACTCAAGTTGTATGAAGGTCCCTATGATGATGTCAATGAAGATGATCGCCAATATTTCAAAAATTTTAGTGGCGACGAGACAAGATATATTTATGTAGAGATTACATTGAAAAATTTGAATTTAACGCAAAATTGGCAATGTGAGTTATTTTCAAAGTTCTACAACGATGCAAGAGAGCTAAAAGGACAGGTAGTTCGCCTACATAAGGTAGAGAAAACAGATGACCTGATACGCCTAACAGCAGGCTGGGGATCAAACGTAGAAGGTTCTTGGAGAAAAGATCGCTATACCGCAGAATTGATCTTTATGGATCGTTTGTTGGCGGTTATCCCCTTTGAAGTGACGGATACTTTTGAAAAGGGAATAGGAGGCGTATTACTACCTAACCGACAAACTCCTGTCGTTCTTAGCTTGGAGGATGAAGTCAATATGACTTTTGATGAGGTGATGATGAAGCTAGACAATCTTATTGGTCTGTCGGACATTAAAGTGAAGGTGCGAGAACATGCGAAGTATATCCAGTTTTTACAATTGCGTAAGGATAAAGGATTTGAAGAGAAAGAAGAAATCAATGTTCACTCTGTCTTTATCGGAAATCCGGGCACAGGTAAAACGACAGTGGCCAAGATGATGGGGAAGCTCTATAAAAAAATGGGTTTATTGACAAAAGGTCATGTGACGGAAGTAGATCGGGTCGATCTAGTAGGCGAGTATATTGGACAAACCGCACCAAAAGTAAAAGCGGTTATAGAAAAAGCTAGAGGAGGTGTGTTATTTATAGATGAAGCTTATTCGCTGGCAAGATCTAATGATGATAGCAAGGATTTTGGTAGAGAAGTAGTCGAAATTCTATTGAAAGAAATGTCCAATGGCCCTGGAGATTTGGCGGTTATTGTTGCGGGGTATCCTAAGGAAATGAAGCATTTCATGGATTCTAATCCGGGCTTGAAATCTAGGTTCAAATTATATTTTGAATTTTCTGATTACCTTCCTCAAGAATTGACTCAAATTGCAGACTATGCTTGTGTAGAGAAGGGGGTGGTCTTATTACCCGAATCTAAAAAACAATTAGCGGAGATTATTACGGAGGCATATAGAAACAGAGATCGTTCTTTTGGTAATGCTCGATTCGTTTTTGATTTGGTGGAAAAAGCAAAGATTAATTTAGGTTTAAGAGTAATGGATTCGAAGAATCCTTCTGCCTTAGAAAACACCAAATTAGAGACGATAGAATTTAATGATGTAGATAAGATTCAAATTGAATCGCCAAAAGAAATACCTAATATTCCAGTTGACCCTAAATTCTTAGAGAAATCTTTACAAGAATTGGATGAGTTGATTGGCATGAAAAGTATTAAAAAGCAAATTCATGAACTAGTTGATTTAGTTCGTTTTTATCAAGAGACGGGTAGAAACACCCTGAATAACTTTTATTTGCATACAGTCTTTATAGGAAATCCAGGTACAGGTAAAACCACCGTCGCTAGAATTCTAACAAAAATCTATAAGGCATTAGGCATGTTGGAGAGAGGCCATATTATAGAAACAGACCGTCAAGGATTGGTGGCAGGGTTTGTTGGTCAAACAGCGATCAAGACGGCAGAAAAGATTGACGAAGCCAAAGGCGGTGTACTCTTTATTGATGAAGCTTATGCCTTGACTAGTAATACGAGTGGTGGGGCAGCACATTCTGATTTTGGTAATGAAGCGATTCAAACCTTACTAAAAAGAATGGAAGATCAACGGGGCGAATTTTTCGTCTTTGTGGCAGGCTATCCAGATAATATGGAGGAATTCTTAAAAGCGAATCCTGGCTTAAACTCTAGATTTGATAAAATCTTAAAGTTTGAAGACTATGAACCTTCGGAATTGATGGAGATTGCCATGTATATGTTTGAAGAGAAAGGCTTTAAGTTACATAAGGCAGCTAGAGAACATATGGCGGCCTATTTAAATTTCCTCTACGAATATAGAGATAAATACTTCGGCAATGCTCGTGCCGTAAGAGGCATTGTTACAGAGGTCATTAAAAATCAAAATCTTCGCTTGGCTGCTACGGCTATTGATAAACGAACGAAGACAACGATCAATACGATTACCTTAGAAGATGTTAAAACGTTCAAACTAGATAAAGCAGACTTCATTTTCAATAAAAAGACCATTGGTTTTAAAAAATAAAGCTTCTATCTTTAAATTATATAGATTCGTCCATTAGTTTAACCTAGCTAAGCTATTTTGAGCTATATTAGATGACCCTTTCCAGTACACTGGAAAGGGTCATCTAAGTTTTAAATAATTGATTCAGACTTTATGAGCGAATTAGAAAAATCAGACCCTACTATAGCCGATCCAACACCCAGTAACAGTTGTCCTAACTGTCAAACAATTCTTTCTACTACTTCCATTTACTGTAACTTTTGTGGGCAAAAGCAAGGCACTAAAAAACGTTCGCTCTATCAATTATTCAAAGAGTTTTTAGATAACTTCTTGAATTTGGATGCTCGTATTTGGCGTACATTGTTGAATATTTTTGTGCCAGGCAAACTAACTAAAGAATATTTTAGAGGACGACACCAGTCTTATTCTCATCCCATTCGATTATTTTTAATAACGTCTATAGCCCTCTTCTCCATCCTTAGTTTTAAAGGCTTAAATTTTTTAAAGATTGATTTGGTAGAAAGTGATGCTTGGAAAAATGCAGAAAGGAGTGTTTACTTCGAAGAATTTTCAGAAGTGCTAGATTCTGTTTCTAATGTTTTAAAAATAGAGCAGCCTAACGCAGTAGCGATTAATGTACTTGATTCTTTAGAAAGTAGACTTCCAAATCTTTCAGATTTAGATTCTTTTAATATTGATGTGAATGCAGGAAAGTGGAAATTAAGTGCAAAAGATATAGTAGAATTAAATGAGGAGGAGGTCGTAGAGAAATACGAAATTGAAGGTTTTTGGACACAAACGATTGTTCGTCAAGTCGTAAAGACTTTAAAAAATACGAGCAATTTTGCTAACTTCATTTGGAGCAACTTACCTATCATGTTGTTGATTATGATGCCTGGCGTGGCCTTCTTATTAAAACTATTTTACGTTCGTAGAGATTATTACTTTGTGGAGCATCTGGTTTTTTCTTTTCATATCCATGCCTTTTTCTTTCTAATAGTTAGTGTATTGATGTTATTACCTAAGGTTAGTGCCGTATCTTTTTTATCTGGTTTCAGCATCGTAGGATTTTTACTGTATCTATATATTGCTTTTAAAAACTATTATGGACAAGGTAGATTCAAAACGCTTATGAAATTATTTGGCCTTTTTATAGGCTATGTTGTTTTATTATGTATTGCGATGTTGTTTACGATTTTCATTAGTGCCTTAATTTTTTAAGTAATTTTCATGAATCGTGACATAATTAATGAATGGATCATGTGTCTCTTTTTCTTTCGTATTAAAAATAAGATTACTGAGTAGTTGTTATTTCCTGTCACAGATTGAATGGATCCTATTTATTAGGAGTTTTGTTATTGGTGTTCAGTAGCTTATTTTTGGTTTTGAAAGCATATAAAGTGATTATAAAAGCACCTTGGGGTGTTACAAAACAACTTCTTTTAAAGTTTTACTCCCCCTTCTAAGAACTATCTTTGTCTTATAAAAGCAATCTTCCCTCATCTAATAAGACACTATTTTAAACTTCTTACCTTTTTGATTTAGGAGAGAATAAGCTATTAATTTGATTTGAATATAGCATGTATTTTCGATACATCAATATTTGAATTTACGCTAGAGAATAATCTATATGTTCTTCATATGGGACTGGAATTCCTATGATTATGTCTAGTGAAAACTAGTCTAGTGCCTTCTGTTTGTAACTGAAAAAAGCTGATTTTTTAAATGAGCTAGTATCGTCTAGTAAATAAATATTGCTCTTGTGAATACAAGAATAGATCATCAATAATTTGAGAAAATGAATAAATGTTATTTAATCATTTTGTTATCACTCTTTTTGTTTTTGGAAGTAATTGGACAATCTGATTGGACCAGGACTAACCCAGGATCAGGAGGTGCAGTGTCTATGTTAGTAGGTACTATTGATGGAGCTTTACTGTCTGCATCCGATTTGAGTGGTGTGTATATTTCGTCAAATGATGGAGAAAGTTGGGAGGTCATAGGAGCAGAAAAAGGTTTAACGGATACGCACATATTTTCAATAGGCGTGGATTACACGGATGCTAATAATTTTTTAATAGGTACGGCAAGTGGTATATATAAGACTTCGGACAAAGGACAGACTGTATCTAAATCAACTATAGAAGTAGTGAATGGGCTAGGATATATTGAAGCAATAGAGCTATCTATATCAAATCCCATGATTGCTTATGCAGCGCATCATGAGTGGTGGAATGCTACCTTAACTTTAATCAAAACAATAGATGGCGGTGATAGTTGGACAATTACCAATTTTACTGGACTACCAACTGATTTGAATGTTCTAAAATTAATGGTAGACGCGAATGATGAAAATATAGTATATGCATTAGGGGGGAAAGGAAGATTCCATTGTAGCCTGCCGCTCTTGTATAAATCTATAGACGGTGGACTTAATTGGAGTCAAATTGCTACAAATGTCGGAGACATATTAGATTTTGATTTGCATCCTACCAATAAGGACATAG
>CALJIY010000013.1 GCA_937973945.1 uncultured Saprospiraceae bacterium
GTATACACCTCTCGATCCCAATCAAAAGAAAAACCTAAAGCCCCTAACTGCTCTCGGTAGCGTTCCATATTCTCCTTGGTGGAGGTTGCAGGATGAATCCCTGTCTGCAAAGCATATTCTTCTGCTGGTAAGCCAAAGGCATCAAAGCCCATTGGGTGCAAAACATTATAACCTGTCAATCGCTTATACCGTGCATATATATCAGAGGCGATATAGCCTAAGGGGTGTCCTACATGCAAGCCTGCGCCTGATGGGTAGGGGAACATATCTAATACATAGTATTTAGGTTTGTCAGATTCATTGCTGACTTTGTAAGTCTTTTGGTCTTTCCAATGTGCTCTCCACTTGGGTTCTATCTGCCCTGGTGTATATTCCATTTCTTTATTTTTTTTAGAAGTCAGAGGTCAGATCGTCCTTACAGAACTGTCAGACCAGCTCAACTCCCGTTTAGGCTGGCGGGTGTCAGATGTGGAACGTTGACAGCGTGATGCTTTTAACTGTTGACTTCTTCTATCTAGTTGTTAACAACTACAAGTTATCCACACAAACATGTTAATAACTACGAATTACTCTTACAAATGTGTTGATAACTTTTAAACAAAATGATTATCCTCTTTCAATACTACCTCTAATACTAGTTCAAAGTTCCATTATTGAACTAGTATTGAGTTGATTATAGAAAAGTTGTGCGAAATTATGGAAAATGCTGGAAAGATAGTACTTGGAAGTTGTTTTAAATTATTAGGTAAGCTTTACTTTATAACAAAATACAATTATATTTACCCTGACTTTGTGACAATTATATCTCTAAAAAACCTTGACTTTGTGTAAAATACCGTCATCTACTTTAGACTCCAAAATCTAAGCTATGATTTTTCGTCGAACCATTCTACAGCAATTAAAAGATTGGACCGTACAATCCAATAGAAAACCACTAATTCTTAGAGGGGCAAGACAGGTAGGCAAAACAACAGTTGTCAATTTATTGGCGAAAGACTTCGATCATTATATTTATCTTAACTTAGAACTACCGAAAGACCGCCGTTTCTTTACCGAATATGAAGAATTGGAGGATACTATAAGCGCTCTTTTATTTCAGCATAATATTCCAACAACCGCTCATCGTATTTTAATTTTTATTGATGAAATTCAAGCAGAACCCAAAGCGGTTGCTGCGATGCGTTATTTTTATGAAAAGTTTCCAAACTTATTTGTCATTGCTGCAGGGTCTTTATTAGAAACCCTCCTAGAAGTTAAAAATACGTTCCCTGTTGGTCGCGTATCGTATTTGGTTTTACGACCTGTTTCTTTTTTAGAATATTTAAATGCAATTGGGGAGACGGCTGCATTAGATGTAATTCAACAGATTCCACTTCCTTCTTACGCTCACCAAAAATTATTGGATTTATTTCATAAGTATGCACTTATTGGCGGGATGCCTGAAGTCGTTCGAAGCTACGCAACAGACAAAGATCTAGTGCCCCTAAAACCGATTTATCAAAACTTACTGACCGCTTATTTAGATGATGTCCAGAAATATTCCAAGACGGTATTAAAATCTGAAGTATTACAACATGCTATCCAACATATTTTTTTAGAAGCAGGTAATCGTATTCATTTTGCAGGTTTTGCTAATTCTAATTATCAGTCTCGTGCCATGGGCGAAGCATTGAGAACTCTTGAAAAAGCGATGTTGCTTCATTTAGTTTACCCCGCTACGGACAATCAATTGCCTGCGATCCCTAACCTTAGAAAATCTCCTTATTTACAAACCTTGGATACAGGACTAATGAATTTTTTCTGCGGTTTGCAAGCAGATTTAATTGGCACTAAAGACCTACACGAAGCCTACCGAGGACGGGTCATTCATCATTGGACGGGACAAATGTTGTTAACGCGAATGCATAGTCCATTAGACAAACTACGGTTTTGGGTACGGGATAAAAAACAAAGCAGTGCAGAACTAGATTTCATTTGGCTACACGACTCTAAATTAGTACCTATCGAAATCAAATCAGGCAAAGCAGGTAGAATGTACTCTTTACGGAAATATATGGAAACAACTACGCATGATTATGCGATACGGGTGTATGCAGGACCACTGCATCTACAAACCTTAACAAATGCATCTGGGCGTACTTTTAATTTGCTTAATTTACCTTATTTCTTGGTAGAGTTATTGCCGGAGTATTTGGACTGGATGGAAGCAAATACAGCCTAATAAATTTATTATATAAACAAATATGAACTATAAAGCACCCAAGGATTCTAGAGTCATCATGACTCAATTAATGCTGCCCTCTCATTCCAATTTTAGTGGTAAGATACATGGTGGATATGTTTTAAATTTAATGGATCAAATTGCCTTCGCTTGTGCCTCCAAGCATTCTGGACAGTACTGTGTCACCGCCTCTGTTAATCGAGTAGATTTTCTAAATCCTATAGAAGTTGGAGAATTGTTGACTTTAAAAGCGACGGTCAATTTCACAGGGCGTACGTCTATGGTCGTTGGCTTAAGAGTGGAATCCGAAAACATTCAAACGGGTGTCAAGAAGCATTGTAATTCTTCTTATTTTACTATGGTTGCCAAAGATGCAAATGGAAACAGTGTGCCTGTGCCTGGTCTTATTTTAAATACCAAGGAGAGCGTTCGGCGGTTTGCTAGAAGTATTCGACGGATGGAACAAACGAAAATTAGAGCGGATCAGTTTAAGCCCGAAGAGTTTGTTGTGGAGGAACATTTGGGATTGTTGGTAGGGCGGAATGCTCAGGTGGCGTTATGAAAAGCGCCAACAATCCACTTCCCTAATCCACCCGCGTCACCGAAGAAATCCCATCCATCTCCTTCAAAGCCTTCATCAACAAATACAACTGATTTTTGTCTTTCACTTGTAGCTTCACTTTCCCTTCAAAGTAGCCCTCATTACCATCAATGTGAAAAGAGCGGATATTTAAACCTAACTGGGAAGAAATTTTAGCAGTAATATTTTGAATCACGCCTGGTCCATCATCGACGCCTATGATTAATAGGTTGACGGAGAAGTTGGTATTCGTTACGGCATTCCATTCGGCTTTTAGAATACGGTAACCAAAACGCGCCATTAAGTTCGTAGAATTCGGGCAATTAGAGCGATGAATTTTTAAACCATAATTACTAACATAGCCAAAAATATCATCTCCATTTACGGGGTTGCAGCAGGTCGCTAGTTCAAATTTATAATTCTCTGCTGGTTCGCCATTGATGTATAATCCAGACTTACTGATGTTCTTAGGTTCGACTACTCTTATTTCTTCTAAATCCGTTTTATTGTTGACTACTGGAGTATCGGTAATAGGGATGAGTTTACCATGTTCTATCTCAAACTTCTTTAGAATATCATTGATATCTAATTCCTCTTTCGCTATAGCAAAGAAGAAATCAATATGTGATTTTATTTTTAAATGCCTGATGATCGTATCAATATTAGTTTCTGTGTTGTCGATCTTTAAATTTTTAAACTTACGATCTAATGCTTCTCTTGCTAACTCGCCTTCCTTTCTTCGATCTTCTTTTAAGGCCGATCGAATTTTTGTTCTAGCACGACTGGTGACCACCATTTTCAACCAACTATCTTTTGGTTTCTGTTTGGGACTGGTGGTTACTTGGATTTTGTCTCCATTCTGTAGCTTGTAGCCCATTGGGACGAGCTTATTATTGATCTTAATGGCAGTGGATTTAGACCCCACATCTGTATGTATAGCAAAGGCAAAGTCTAAGGCAGTAGCACCCTTCGGTAAGATTTTCATATCTCCCTTTGGCGTATAGACAAAGACTTCTTCACTAAAGAGATTGCTTTTAAAATCATTTAGAAACTCTATGGCATCAGAATCTTGCTGCTCCATCGTAGAGCGGATATTATCCAGCCATATATTATATACATCTGGAGAATTGGAAACCCCTTTATATTTCCAATGTGCTGCAAAACCTCGCTCAGAAATATCGTCCATTCGCTCACTTCTGATTTGAACTTCTACAAATCGAGCATCTGGGCCTACTACCGTGGTGTGTAAAGATTCATAGCCATTTGACTTTGGAATCGTAATCCAATCCTTTAATCGTTCTACAATAGGTTGGTACACATCTGTTACGACCGAATAGACTTGCCAACAGATAGATTTTTCTTGTTTGACCGGAACGTCTACAATGACCCTGACCGCAAACAAATCATATATTTCCTCAAAAGGAACTTTCTTCGTTTTTAGTTTATTCCAGATAGAATAGATAGATTTAGGACGTCCAGTAATACGGTAGGCAATTCCCATTTCCTTTAAATGGGTTTCTAATGGTTTAATAAACTCGGCTATATATTGCGTTCTAGACTCCTTTGTCTCCTGTAGCTTTTTAGCGATATTATTATAGGTTTCTCGATCTGTGATTTTCATACACAAATCTTGAAATTCTGTTTTAAAATTATACAAACCCAATCGATGCGCTAGCGGGGCATAGATAAAAGAGGTTTCTGCTGCTATTTTCAATTGTTTATGTCGAGGCATCGATCCCAAGGTTCGCATATTATGGATGCGATCTGCCATTTTAATCAAAACGACCCGCACGTCTACCGTTAAAGTAGATAATACCTTTCTAAAATTTTCTGCTTGCGGGCTTTCTACATCATAGGCATTGTCTAGTTTTGTCAAACCATCCACAATCATGCTTACTCTTTGTCCAAACTGTGCTTCAATATCTTCTAAAGTCACATCCGTATCTTCTACCACATCATGCAATAAAGCACAGATGGCTGCGGTAGGGCCTAATCCAATCTCATCTATACATATGCGAGACACCTCAATAGGGTGCATAATATAAGGCTCTCCTGATTTACGGCGTTGTTGGCTATGTGCCTCCACCGCCATTTCATATGCTGCACGAAGATTGGCCTGGTCTTCCTTATTCAATTCTTTATTAAAAGATTGCAATAAGGTTCGATAGGCTCTTTGAATCAATAACTTTTCGTCTTCTTGTATTTCTACCATAGTCAGGATTAGTGTTGCAGTCTATTTGGGATTCCTATGTGCTACTCTATTGCTACCTTTATTATATATAACGAGAAAAGCAACTAAGCAGTTGCCAGCAATGTAGTTGGAATCTGGCTAAATGTATAAAAAAGGACGGTAAATTGAAATGTAGAGATAGAATCCATTTAAAAAATGTTGAAATTTCGTTATTTGAAAACAGTCGTACAAGCTATTCGCTCTTATGAGCTTTTTTTATTAAAAAAAATCATCATCTTTTTATAAAAGCTATTATCTTTGCATTCGCTTGTAAAAAAGCGGCAAAAACTTTACAAACACACACTAATTTGGGCGGGTGTGGTGAAATTGGTAGACACGCTAGACTTAGGATCTAGTGCCGCGAGGCGTGGGGGTTCGAGTCCCTCCACCCGCACCACAAAGAAATCTGACTCTAGGGTCGGATTTCTTTTTTTATAGTAGTTTGTAATGCTACTTTTTGCATTCAAGTAGAACAGAGAGTAGCCCGACTGCCATCAAGCGGGCGGGAAAGCGAGAATAGAGACAGAATGCGTTGAGAAAAATGTTTTTCAATATCTCTTCTCAACATTATTAACCAGTTAACTACAACCGCAGGACTATGCCAACCATTGTTAGAGAAGATCACGATGATTTAAATGTGACTTTAACGTTAAATCTCTCAAAAGAAGATTACGCGCCTACCTTTAATGAAAAATTAAAAGAATATAGAAAGAACGCAAACCTCAAAGGCTTCCGTAAAGGACAAGTCCCCGTGAGCGTTGTACGAAAGATGTTCGGTAAGAATGCGCTAGTAGATATTATCAACAATATGATTGGTAAGGAAATAGCCGATTACCTTGAAAAAGCAGACTTCGATATATTGGGACAGCCATTGCCTGTAGATCAAAAGGAATTGTCCTTGAATACCAAAGAGTTAGAAGATTATTCTTTTAAGTTTGATATAGGTCTGGTCCCTGAATTTGAAATAAAAGGACTAGAGAATAATGCTTTTAACTGGTATGATACTAGCATCCCAGATAGCATGATCGAAGATGATCTAAAAGATGCCTTAAAAAAATTAGGAAAACAAGGTCCTACAGAAGAAGAGATTCAAGAAGGAGATGTTATCAAACTATCTGCGGTGGAATTAGGCGGTCCACTACCTAAAGAAGGTGGATTAACGCCTGAATTTTCAGTTAGTTTTGATGAATTGACAGAAGATATTGTGGAAATTATTTTCACTAAAAAGGTAGGTGATACTTTCCGTTTCGATATCAACAATCTAGCAAAGGATAAAGACAAAGTATTTATTGAAAAATACTTTTTAGGCTTGAATGCGGATGCCGATGAGCCAGTAGAGTACGGCAATGACTTCGAAGCAACGATTGTAGAAGTAACCAGATTGACGCCTGCCACTTTAAATCAAGAATTTTTTGATGGCTATTTTGGCCCTGGTAATGTCTCCTCAGAGGAAGAAGCTAAGGAAAAGTTGAAGACGAATATCAAGAGATACTATGATAACCAAGCAGATGGTATCTTGTTTGGTCTAATTGTAGAGCAATTAAAAAAAGACAATCAATTAAGCCTTCCAGAAGCATTTTTAGAAAGATGGGTCACCCATTCTCGTGAACTTCCTGAAGGGAAAACAGCTTCAGATGCGGTTGCGGAGATGAAAGAAGGCTTGCAATGGTCTATCATCAGAGATAAGTTGGCAAAGAAGTATGATATCAAGGTAGAAGAGGCGGAGATCAAACAAGCCATTAGAGGTCAAATATTAAGTTATTTCGGCGGTCAAGATTATGGAGGCATGGTAGATAATATGGTTGAAAAGATGGCTCAAGATGAGCAACAAGTCAACAATGCTTATAGTCAAGTATTGGCAGAAAAGCTTTTTAGACAACTAAAAGAAGTGGTGACTATTAATGCCGTCCCTACTACTACTGATGAATTAGAAGAAATCATCAAAGCAGAGCGAGCGAAAAATGAACCAAAAGTAGAAGCAGAAACGCCTGCTGTGGCCGAAGAAGGAGCAGAGGTTGCAGAATAAGGACCTACTAACTGTGTAAACAGTACTTGGCAGTCTTTTTGTCTATTTTAGCATATTACAGGTATTAATTTTCCTAAGAATTGAACTTATTTGATTTCAGGTGTTATTATTCTTGTAGAAATAGGCAGAAAACCTATTGGCTTTATTCACCACTTAAATTAAACAATAACAAAAATCGAGTGAATATGAATTTAAACGATGAATTTAGAAAGTTTGCTGTCAAAGACCAAGGTATTGGCGGTATCCATGTTGATAAATATGCAGAAATGAGTGCTCAAGCTTTTCAAAATAGCTTGACACCATATATTATTGAAGAAAGAAGAATGAACGCCACTGTATTAGACGTATTCTCTCGTTTAATGATGGATCGTATCTTATTCTTAGGTACAGATGTAAACTATCAAGTATCGAATATATTGGTCGCTCAGTTATTATTCTTAGAATCTGTTGACCCTAAAAGAGACATTCAGCTATTTATCAATAGTCCTGGAGGAAGTGTGATTGATGGAATGGGTATTTATGACGTGATGCAGTATGTTAGTCCTGACGTTGCCACTATATGTACTGGTTTGGCAGCATCTATGGGCGCTGTGTTATTAGCGGCTGGTGCACCTAAGAAGCGTTCTGCTTTGCCTCATGCAAGAGTCATGATTCACCAATTATCTGGTGGTATGAGAGGTACCTTTAGTGATATGGAAATTAGCTATAAATTCTCCAAACAATTGAGAGAAGAGCTGTATCAAATATTATCTAAACATACTGGTAAAGATTTCAAAACCATTGAGAAAGATTCTGATAGAGATAACTGGATGAAAGCGGAGGAAGCGATGAAATATGGATTGATCGATGAAGTGTTAACAAAAGGAACACCTAAGAAGGAAGCTTAAAACTCCTTCTTTAGCACTTAAAAATTGGAGTATAATTGTATAGTTATACTCCAATTTAGGTTTAGGTGACCTCCACACGCTATTTTAAAGCGGATAATTAATTAATATTTACTATCTTGTAGAATTTACACTGTCGAAATAACTTAAACAGAGTAACAAGATATACACACCCTTTTGAATAAACACCTTAAATGGATAAGGAATTAAATTCTGATAAAATGCGTAGAGGCAAGCAAAATTTTCGTTGCTCTTTTTGTGGTAGAGATAAAGCAGAGGCCTTAATATTAATTGCTGGTATTGATGGACATATTTGTGAAGTATGTGTGGAACAGGCAGAAGAGATCATTCAAGAAGAACTATACGGTAACAAAAAGGATGGAGAAGGAAATGGTAGTAAACAATGGGAAAACCATAAAGTACCTGACAAGCTAACACCAGTTGATATCAAAGATCATTTGGATAAGTTTGTTATAGGACAGGAAGATGCCAAAAAATTCTTATCCGTTGCGGTATATAACCACTATAAGCGGTTAAAGCAACCTAAGGATGATGAGATTGAAATTGAAAAGTCAAATATTCTATTAGTGGGTCGTACCGGTACCGGGAAAACCCTACTGGCTAAAACGATTGCTAAATTTCTAAATGTTCCATTTGCTATTGTTGATGCCACGGTATTCACAGAAGCAGGCTATGTAGGAGAAGATGTAGAGAGTATGTTAAGCCGCTTATTACAAGCATGTGATTACAATGTAGAAGCCGCACAAAAAGGAATCGTTTATATAGATGAGATAGATAAAATAGCTAGAAAAAGTGATAATCCATCCATCACGAGAGATGTATCAGGAGAAGGTGTGCAACAGGCTATGCTTAAAATGCTAGAGGGAACAGATGTTAATGTTCCCCCACAAGGTGGCAGAAAACATCCAGAACAGAAATTAGTAAAGGTTAACACCAATAATATTCTATTTATATGTGGTGGTGCTTTCGATGGGGTAGAAAAAATCATTGCCCGTCGTAAGAACACGCAAGTCATTGGCTTTAACGGTGATAATACAGAAAGAGTGGATAGAGAAAATTTACTACAATATATTTCTCATATGGATCTAAAGTCTTATGGTATCATTCCAGAGCTTTTAGGTCGATTGCCCGTATTGACTTTCTTATATCCACTTGATTTAAGTGCATTAAGACGGATACTTACAGAGCCTAAGAATGCATTAATCAAACAGTATCAACGATTAATGGAACTGGAAGATATTAAATTAACGTTTACCGATGATGCATTAGACTTTATTGCAGAGACTGCTTTAGAATATAAATTAGGAGCAAGAGGACTTCGATCTATTTGCGAAGCAATTATGACGGATGCCATGTTTGAATTACCTTCTCAAGGTGATGTGACTTCATTCGAAGTGACTAGAGAATATGCAACTTCTAAAATCAACAATTCTAAGCTATCTCAATTAAAAGCAGCTTAGTTATATATACAAGAAATAACAGATTTGGTGGCTTTGCCATCAAATCTGTTTCTACAGTTTTCCCTTGGCATATTTTTTGAATTGCTATAAGGTAATTAAGTTTTATCCATTCCCCCCCCTTTATTCCCCCCCTTTAGTTTAGCTTATCAAGAAGCCTTAGTTAGTACTGGTCTATTAATAGTCCTATCTACTAAGAAGTTAGTTAACACTAGAATTTATCCACATTATGTCTAATCAAAAACTATGTCCCCTCTTTAATTCAATATTAGTTGGTCTAGTAGTAGTTGTATTCTTTTTAGTTGGGTGCGAAAAAGAAGGAGCCGTGATTCGTCAGAATTTTGATGAATTCACGATACAAGAACAAATCAATATAGGCAATACAATGAAGCAGCAGATTGAATCTATGCAAGACGTATACCCTATCATGAACAAATTGACCAATAAATGTGCCTATGACCGTTTAGATGTTATTTTTAGTACTTTACTAAACACCTCTGTTGTCAACAATAGAAAGGAGTTCGATTGGAGTCTCTATATCATTGATAACGACCAAATCAAGAATGCTTTCACCTTACCTGGTGGTCATATTTATATCTATTCTGGTTTAATTAAATTTTTAGAAACAGAAAGTCAATTAGTCGCTGTACTTGGAAATGAAATAGCCTATGCCGATGATGGGTATACGTTAAATACCTTAAAGGAAGAGCATGGAAATCTAATATTAGGAGATTTGAGTTTGGGTAACTCTGTATCAAATTTATCAGATATTTTAATAGACCTACCTTATGTACAATATGATGAGGACTTAGTCACAAAAGCCGATTCTGTGTCTATTTCTCTAATTTGTCCCTTCCAGTATGATGCGCATAGTCTACAAGATTTCCTCGAATCTGCTATAGATTCTAATATTGAATGGGTCTATTCTAAAAAAGGTGGGGATATTAATAATAGAATTGAAAAGATCAATTCCTTAACTGGTAATTGTGGTAAAGATGAAGGTACCTTTGAAACACGATATCAAAATTTCCTTTCCGATTGTTTTTAATAAATCTTATGTAACAACTTAGCTCTTAGCGATTAGCTATCAGCCTTTAGCTTCTAACTATTAATTTAGGGATAAGCAGACTTTGATTCGCCGTAAATAAGCTATATAAATACTGGTTCACAGAAACCAGATTGTCAATATTTTTGATACTTAAACCCGCCTGCCTGAAGGCACGAACGGGCAGGTTTGAACTTGCTCGGGAAGTTATTCTTAAACATACTCTAAGGCTTTTTTTATTAAGCCAAGCGCTTCTTCCGCTAAAGGCAACTCTAATGCTGCCTTATGTCCTTCCTCACTCATTTTTCGCCAAGTCTTTCGCAAAATATCAATTATCTTTTCTTCTGTATGACCAGCAGCGAAGTTGGCAAAATAAAATTCTAGAAACACTAAGCAAATTACATCTTCTAAAATTTGGGTTTCTTTATTCCTTTTTAACTGCTTTTTCAAAACTAGAAATTGAACTCCTTCAATCATTGCTTCTTCATAACCTGCCTCTTTTAAAATAGATGCTGCTTTTTCCGCATGAAATTTTCTTAAGGTGGCCCTCCATTGGTTATACCCTTTTCTTCCAGTTGGGAAAGTAGATCGAGGTATCTCCCACCTACAGATATGCTGACATCTAGCTGCCAATTGTAAGGTTTCTGATGCATCAGGCGCGAATGCATTTAAACGATCCGTCATTCGTTGTGCATATAATACTTCTTTAGCATACATACTACCCTCAAATTCTTCTTTATTAGGATCTTCACTATTTATATCATCAAATAATTGAATCGCTTTCAGGAAACGTTGAGGTATCATAAATTGAATTTCGTTTTTATAGTTCTTTGGTAATTATGTAGTATGTGTAGTATACATTTTTGCAAAATACAAACTATGTTTCAATGAAAATTAAAAGTACGCCTCGCGCTTATTTTAATTTTTATTTTGATTTCACTTTTAATTACTTTTCTCTACTTATGACCTAAAAAAAGAGAAGCCCCTTTCCTCTGAAAGGGGCCATCCCAAAAACCAATTGTTAAAGGACATCTTACGTCTTATATAGAAAAACTATACTTTTATTTTTGATAGCCAAAGATACTACTAATTCGTAGAATTATCATTAGGCTTAACGCTATTTTACTAAGCAATTCTATTAAAGAATTACTTCATTAATTGTTCTATCGTTCCTTCCTGAACACTACTTCTATCTTTTGCTGGAATTCTGAATCCAACCGTTAATTCGTGCGCTCCATTGTTATAATTCTGGAAATTTTGGAAAGACACATCAAAGGAATAATAAAAAGAAAATTGTTGTTGTTTTGTACCAATCAAGACAATCAAAGATTCTCCTGGCCCCGTTCTGTAAGTCAAGCCACCTACTAATTTTTCGTCCATAAACAAGCCTCTCAAAGAAAGGTCTGCCATGAAAGGTACGTTTCTAACTTTTCTTAATAATAAGGAAGGCTCTATTTGTACGCCTTCTGCAACGTCTATCTTATGCTTTACATTAAACATGTAATAGCCTCCATCATTTAACTCATCAATATCTGGTCCTTCAGAACCATCCAATCGAGCCATAATAATGTTAGGAAAAGCGATTCCTATATAGGTTTTGTCATTATACAATCCATGCAAACCAATAGATGCATCAAAACTATTAATCCCATCTATTCCTTTCTCTATGGTCTCATCACCTGCATCATATAAAGTATTCCCTAGTACATCATTATCGATAGACCATTGGCTATATTCTGTCGTAAATCCAAAACCAAATTTCAGTTTATCTACTTTGTATCTAAAGGCATAATTGACGACAGCTCTTAACCTATTTAAAGAAGCTATGTTTTCGTTATAGATTGTTGCGCCTAATCCAAACGTTTTGGCAACAGGACCATGATAAGATAAGGCATAGGTTTTAGGTGCTCCAGGAAAGTCGACCCATTGATGTTTTAAATTCGCAAATACCTCATGCGAACCACTGAATCCTGCCGCAGCTGGATTGATCAAGACTGGATTTACTTGATAGTGCGTAAACACAGATTGCTCTTGAGCCGTAGCTGCAAAATGTATAACGAATAAAATGCTTACTAGTAGTATAATTTTTTTCATTACAAAATAATTATGT
>CALJIY010000014.1 GCA_937973945.1 uncultured Saprospiraceae bacterium
CCACAAGAAAGTTCTGGCCAACGTTTGGTGCTAAAGGTGGCACATTCGTTAGTTGCTCTAGTATAATGGTCAAAACGAATTCGTTCTTCAGGCGTTAATAGACCATCAGGCCCCAAATTGGCGCCTGTCAATAGGAAAGTAACTAGATTATGTTCTGCATCATATTCTTCTGAAGAAAGCTTTGTCGCGTAACCTCCAGTATAGTCATAACTGCCTGCCGTACTGACTGGATATACTCTGATAGACCCATCTCCATGAACCTTGGGAACGACTATTTTATAAATAACTTCTTTTTGATCTCCAAAGCCTGTATTACGTATCCATGAGATGACTCGAAATGATCCGCCGAATGGAGGGGTAGGATTCCCATAAGTAGTCTGATCATATAAGGTATGAGTAATAGAAACCGTTCCAACATTCATAGGGCCAGACGAAACTGTTTCTGTTGCTAAAGGATAGCCAGCTGGATAGTCAATCGTTGCCTGTATTTGCGGCAAAGGGCTAATGGAGGTAATATCACAACTCGGACGCACAACAAAACAAATCTTGGTGGTATTCCCAAAATTAGGCATGGGTGCAGTTACTGTTAGGACATTGTTTTCATAGGAGGTTTGGACTGCTCCCGAAGGAATAGAATAAACGGATCCTGAAAGTATACTTAGTAAGTTGGCATCTGGTAGTTGTAATTGTACCGTAGCCGTCCCATAGGTAGTATTTTTTAAACCCTCTAAATTCGTTATATTAAGACAAATGGTATCTAGATTACAGGCGGTCAGTAAGTCAGGCGTTTCAAATGCCGACTGAATGGAGGTATTCTCATTGTTAAGAATAGTATAGCTGGTCTCTATGCTTGCTGTACTAGATCGTGTTGCAACAAATTCTGATGGATTATTGAACTTCCAAGAGAAGCCACAGAGTAATAGGGCAAGTGTAAGTATTCCTAATACATTACTTAGTTTCATATTCTTTAATGATTCCTGTGACAGATTTACTATATTTAAAATATAGCATTATGATCTATCTTCTTCTGATTATTTGTAGTAATCTGATTATTTGTTATCGATCTCTAGAATTTATTGTGTTTAGATGAGAGGCTATCGATGGGGGGGAACTTCTATACGCTTGTAATCTTTCTTATATAGGCAAGTTATATTCCTTACTTATGATTTTCTTGCCTGTTTTAATTTATTGTGACATTAATTGGACGTGCTTTTTGTGTTGCGTTCTATTCTATATCCCACGACTTCGTCATGAGTTGTAAGATGTCGCTTTCCTACGACTTCGTCGTGGGTTATAAGATGTCGCTCCGTTGGAGCTTAGAGCTGATTATTATTTTCGTGGGAAAGTTATTTTTTTGTGAGCTTTGAATAGTAGGCATAGGTGGGAGCATAGAGACCTAATTCATTTGCAAACATCGAAATTTACTTGTTTGTTAAACGTATTCAATCTCGTTTCTCTGCTCTATTTTATGCCTATCTTACTTTTTCGGAAGGACTGAATATGTTTGATGATATCAGATACACTATTGTAAATGCCTAGATCTAAATGATCCAAATCTCCTCTTAATTTTAATAACTCTAATAGAGGATAAATCGGTCGATCGTAAGACCAATATAGCTTGTCTAGAAAAACCATAGGGCTGGCAAATTCATAAGACTCATAATGATTTTGGGCAATATCTTGAAAAATTTCTTGCATCGTTCCAGCGCTTCCAGGTGCAAATACCACCCCTCCTTTAGCTATAGCTAGTAAGCCTTCTTCTCTTACACTATTGGCGAAGTACTTAGCGATATGTGTGGCAAATGGGGTGGGCGGTTCATGACCATATAACCAAGTAGGGATGCCTACACTCTCATATTTGCTGGTAGGATATTTTTCTAAAACTTCGAAGGCCGTTTTTAACCAATTTTTATCGTTATAGAGTGGGGCAGCAGAAAGGTGTTCTATGGCTGCTTTCATGGTTTTCATTTTCTTGCCGGCAAACCATGCGCCTACATGCGTTGCCTCCATCGCACCAGGACCTCCACCAGATACTAATAAGAATCCTTTCTCTGTAAGCTTTTTTGCGATACTTGCGACTTTATAATAGGTCTTATCTGCCCTCGATAAACCATGGCCACCCATAATAGCAATGATCTGGGTGTCTTCATAATTACTTAGATAATCATATAAGGCATCTGAAATGGAATGGTCATGGAGTCGTCTGGCTAAGGTTTCTTTAATGTTTTGCGCCTCTTTTCCTGTTGATATATAATGATCGTATATTACTTTATCTAAAGTTTTGTTGTAGCTTTTTGGACGCTTTGAATCAAATCCATTGTATAAAGTCTCCCTTGTATAGAGCTTGCTTGGGTAGGCATGGTAGGGTAAATCTAAAGTCGGGAAGATATAATTAGTTTTATAAATATGGTCTAATAAGACCTCTGGAATAACGCATCCTAAAAATAAACAGTCGGTAATTTCTTTTTTTAAAAGGGTAGAAGTTATGGTGCTTAGATCTAATGCTTGAAAAGCTAAACCAGATATTTTTTTTGTAGTTAAATGAGTCGATAATTCTTCTAGTTTCTCAATTTCAATCATCTTAAATATATTTTTTTAAAAATATGTGAATAGGTTTTCCCGATAAATTTAGGAAGTTTATACAAATTAATCAGGAACAATTAAACAGAATAAATAATTCAATTGCTACCTAATCAAGTCCTGCATATTTTAATCGTATTGGTAGTTTATAAAGCCAATTACATCTTGAAAGTCAGTAGGACAAACACAAAAATAACTATCTAAATAACAATATATAAAAGTCAATGACATATTCTGTTTATGTTAAGCATACAAAACGATTATTTTGCTATACTAAAATCTGCAAATTTTAAATCTAGAAGACATAGATTAAAGCCAATTTTATTAAGGTATTTCCTTCCTGTCCAGATATGTTTCACCTATTTTTTACTTATGTACAGACAATTATAGCTACGGAGATTTTGTCATTAGAATAGCTTGGTAGCCTACTAACTAACCAGTGACTTATAGATTATTATTTTTAGTTATATTGACATAAAAATAATTCATAAGTAGTTGTTTGTGTATTATTTACAATAACTATTAGGCATAATTTATGACTAGCTATTGTCAGAATAGTGAAGTATTATTGTAGTAAATTTCCTATTGAAATATACAATTGATTCTAACCTTTAGTTATGTACAAAAATCAAAAACACAACTTATTTCCTGCTAAGTTAATAGAAGAAACTATTGCTAAGGGACAAGGCCAACTTAGTAGCTCAGGTGCTTTGTCTATTAAAACAGGAAAGTTTACTGGACGTTCTCCAAAGGACCGATTTATTGTGGAGGATTCGACTACTAAAAATTTAGTTGATTGGGGACCGATTAATCAACCAATCGCACAAAAAAATTATGCAGCTTTATTTAAATTAATAAAGGAGTATGCGGCAGCGCAAGAAGAGATTTATGTAAGAGATGTATACGCTTGTGCTAATCCTAATTACCGCTTGAATGTAAGAGTTTACACGGAATTCCCTTGGCAGAATCTTTTTGTTTATAACATGTTTCTGCGCTTAAAGGAGCGAGAATTAGCTGCCTTCACGCCAGATTGGGAAGTTTATTCTTTTCCCAGCGTAAAGGCAGATCCTGCTATACATGGTACTCGACAAGATAATTTTTCCATTATTAATTTTTCTGAGAAGACCATTATCATAGGTGGTTCTGCTTATACAGGGGAAATTAAGAAAGGCATCTTTTCTGCCTTGAATTTTATTTTGCCTACGGAACGAAATGTATTACCCATGCATTGTTCTGCGAATGTAGGTACAAAAGGAGATACCACCTTATTTTTTGGCTTATCTGGTACGGGTAAAACGACTTTATCAAATGATCCTGAAAGAAGATTAATTGGTGATGATGAGCATGGTTGGTCTAAAGAGAGTGTCTTTAATTTTGAAGGGGGCTGTTATGCTAAAACTATTGATTTGTCGGCGACGAAGGAACCTCAAATTTTTAAGGCTATTAAATTCGGTGCTTTATTAGAGAATGTGGGTTTTGAAGCGGATGGATGTACGGTCAATTACGAAGATACTAGTATTACGCAAAACACAAGAGTGAGTTATCCGATTTATCACATTGATAACATCATGTACAATTCTAGAGGAGATTTACCTGAAAATATCTTCTTCTTGACTTGTGATGCTTTCGGGGTATTGCCTCCGATTTCAAAGCTGACAACGGAGCAGGCAATGTATCACTTTATTAGTGGCTATACCGCAAAAATTGCTGGAACAGAAGAGGGCGTTACAGAACCAGAAGCAACTTTCTCTGCTTGTTTTGGTGCACCATTTTTACCGCTTCATCCAACGACTTATGCAGATTTATTAGGTAAGAAAATCAGAAAAGGTAGTCAAACAGGAGATGGAAAGATCAATGTCTGGTTAGTCAATACAGGTTGGACTGGTGGCAGCTTTGGAGAAGGAAATAGAATTGAATTATCTTATACGCGCGCTATGATTAAAGCAGCATTGGGCGGAAATCTGAATAAGGTGGAATACCATACGCATCCTATCTTCAAATTGTCGATGCCAAAGACTTGCCCAGATGTTCCTAATGCAATATTGAACCCACGAGATACGTGGAGAAATGAAGCGGAGTATGATAAAGTGGCTTCTAATTTAGCGAACCTATTTATTAATAATTTTGAGAAATATGCAGAGAAAGCATCCAAGGAAATAATGGATGCAGGACCTAGTGTATAGGCCTTTTTAGTTAGACTTAATTGTTGAATACGGAGACACAGAGTTATATGTTCTCCGTGTGCGCTGTGCCTCCGTGTTCAACATCATGTAAAGCTGGTGTATAGAAAAAATTCGTGTGCTCTGTGTCTCTGTGTTCATTAATTTCGCTTTCGCCAGAAAGCCTCCCAAATTCCAAACCCTACATCCAGTCCCGACTATCCACCTCCACTTTATACAACACATAATCTTTAATCGCTTGCGCCTTATCCAAAGGAAAATAAGGGATCTTGACACTACCTGCTGCTGTGAAAAAATAGACATCCGCTACAGCCTTCCGTTGCTGATAAAGGGATTGCCGAATAGTAACAGATTGTATTTTGTACCATTGCAATAAAGTATGTTCTTTGCCAATAATGCCATGCTCCGTATGTATCCCTTCTTGATTAATAAATACCTTCCAATTTCTATGAAAGATACGGCTCGTAAAAAAGATAAAAGGTATCCAGAGTAACCACAATAGATAATAATACCCATCTGGATGATAGGTTAAGCCCATAAAAGCCAAGGTGGGCAAGATGCCCATGTATAATAAACGCCTACCTATAATAAGCGAACTAATACCATGTTCTTCATAAGGATGTTCCGATTCATTTGGAAAGTAAGTGGCTCGGACGGTATTGATTTGATCAATATAGCAACCAGGTACACCAATAGCTTTGCTAGCACTCAAGGCAGCACTAGAGGCTTGGAATAGATTGAGTCGAAATATGCCAAATAGCCGTTTTAGTAAAGAATCTCCCCAGCGAATTAGTTGTATTTTTTTAAGATTTGCAGACTGTTCTCTTTTTGTAAATAAACCAGATTTGACTTTAAAACCTAGATCTGTTTTATGAAACTGTAAATTGAAATATCTGAAAATAGTAGAAATTAAAGAAATTCCAATTGAGAATAACAAAAGGATGACAAATAAATAAAGAACAACGGCACCGTTAAAATCGAAACTCAAATGTTCCTCTACATACTCTACTGGATTGTCACCTTCATTAAACTCTGGTAAGAAATCTTCTATGCTTTGAAAAATCCAAAAACAAAATCCAAATATAATCCCTAAGCCTCTTAAATGGTTCTGACTTATACCAATTTTCAGCAAATCTAAGGGACTGTGTTGCATTAACAAAACGGACTGCTCTTCTTCCTCCTTTACGCTTGCTGTTGCCTCGATAGACTTGGGCGCTATCTTGGCTTTCTCTGCCATAATATAGGATCGGATATATTCTGCTTTCTCCTTATCAATAGCTTGTATCGCAATTTCATTCTGTACAGAACCAGCAGAATCGATATCCATTCGAACTACATTGAAAAACTGATGAATAGGCGTTTGTTCAAAATTGATGGTTTGTATCCGATCAAATGGCATATTGATTTTAACCTTTTGAAACAATCCTTTCTCAATAACTAGCTCATCTCCTTGGATATAGTAATAATATTTAAAATAAGAAACCAGAGAGGAGATGGTCGAAAAGACCGTTAAGGCAATTACCAAATTGGCTAACCAAGGATCTTCCGAACGAGAAGAACTAGAAGCACTTAAATTGAAATAAGGGAGTATTAGAAATAGTAAAAAAGGCCAAGCTTGCCGAATAAGCTGCCTTAGAACTTTCCATAATATTAAAAAGATCGCAATAGGAGATTGTCGGGTAGGCGAGCTTAATATATGTTGTTTGGATTCAATACTCATTCGAATCGTTGAAGGTTTTAGAGATGGAGGACTCCTCATCGGTGATGATTGGACTTAGGTCCGTTGTTTGATCTTCTGGCAGTTCTGTCTCTTCTTCCGCAATAGCCGTTTTCTTAACTATGAATTCTTTAATTTGTTGGGCCGTGTCTCCCTCCAAACCAGGAATCGCTAAATCACTCTTGCCACCCCCAGCCGTAAATATCTCTAATGTATGGAGATTAAATAGCCGCTGTATAGGCCCTTGACTGATCTCGCAATGTTGCACTCTGTTGAATGGGATGGTCGTTGTGCTTTTAAACAAAACCCCCTTTCGGTGAATAATGTCTTTTTCTCTTAAGACATAGCCCCTTATATCATAGCCTAATTTGACTAATAGAAAGGAAGTAATTAACCAAAAGCACCAAAATGCCAAGAGACCATACCAAAGAGTGGGGTAGTCCTCTATAATAGAAGTTTCTATATATATACTAAATAGGCCTCCTAATAAGAGTAGAAAGAAGATCGTATTACCAATATATCGGACGGAAACGTAATTTTTTGACAATTTTTGAAACGTCGTTTCCGCTATGTTGGGAAGGCTAGAGGTGTCTATTTCTTGATTTTCGAAAAACATGCTTGGTTTGAAAGTTATTGTTTTTTTAGAGTAGAGAATCGAGAGTAGACCAGCCCGACTGCCGTCAGGCGGGCGGGGAATAGAGACAGATGACGTTTAAAAATGACTAAATTTCGTTGTTTCTCGAACGAAATACGTCTCTACTCTCTATTCTCTGCTCTTAGTTCTAAAAAAATATTAATGTCTTATAGTTACCTAAATAGATAACCCCTAAAATACCTATTTTGTTATAAATCCGTTAATAATATTGTTTTCTATTTCTTTTCTATGCGAAAGGAAGGATATTTGAAGTTAAGTAAGTATTTATAAAGAACCTACTTATTATACTATATCACTAAACTAATTCAATTTTTGAACCAATCGAACAGAAGTATGACAAAGAAATTATGGAGCTTAATCCCCCTCTTCCTCTTTGCAATCAGTGCAGTTGTTGCTGCGGACGGGCACCTAATTACCGTAAAATTAGATAATTACGACAAAGATACCTTGTTATTGGGGTATCATTATGGTGAAAAACAATATATAAAAGATACGGTTATACTCAATTCAGAAGGTCTTTTTGTATTTGAAGGTACAGAAGAATTGGATGCAGGTGTCTATATTATGGTCATGCCACCGGATAATCAGTATTTTCAAGTACTAATTAATAGCGGAGATCAATATTTTTCTTTACATACAGATGCTACGGCTCCTGCAGCCAATATGAAAGTTAAAGGTTCAGCGGACAATGAGTTGTTTTATGAATACATGGACTTTCTAGCAGCCCAACGCCCTAAAGCAGATGCCATAAAGAACAAAATGGAAACGGAAGGTGCTGATAAAGCCAAGCTTCAAGCAGAATTAGAGGCTGTAAATAATGGCGTAGTAAGCTATCAAAAAGACTTAATTACAAATCACAGTGAGACATTATCTGCTGCTTTTGTCAAGTCTTACATGGAAGTACCGATGCCAGAGTTTGAAGGCACAGAACAAGAAGTGAAGATCAAACGATACCATCACTACAAAGCTCATTATTTCGATAATATCAATCTTGGCGATAATCGTTTGATTAGAAGTCCATTCTTATTTCAACGAGTCAATTACTATATGGATAAGTTGACTTCTCAGGA
>CALJIY010000015.1 GCA_937973945.1 uncultured Saprospiraceae bacterium
AAAAGTTAAATGTACAGAAAAAGCGGAGGATTTTAACAAATTTTCTTGGAAGCAGCTTCAGATAAAAAAATAGCCTGGTTAGATGTAGCTATTACTGTTTTTTTTTCGTAACAATTTTCAGCTTCGTTTGTTGTAAACAGAAAATTTGAAGCGATACAATAAAAAGAATATGTCAAAAGAAAATAAGGAAGAGTTTATCAATCCCATAGATCCTGATAAAGTAGCAGAAAATCCACATTTATTACCCTATGCACATACGGTAGGTGGTGCAGTCATCAAGCCTATTGATAAAGGGAAGATGAAAGGCTTAGCCGTTACCGCCATGTATGAACAAACGGAAATGCAATTAGACCAAATAAGAGAACAAATAAACTTATTGGCAGAACAGGCCAAAGGAATCAAAGATCGGGTAGAAATTTCTGAAAGTATTTACGCTGCTGATATGGGTTTCAAGCCGCTAATCGGGAAAACCTATCATCTTTATCAAAGAGAAAGTGGGGAATTTGTCCTTTCCATGGTGGGGCCAAATGACTGGGGAAAGAAATCGCAACCTTTTGATTTTAAGGCTACTGTAAAATTATTAGGGGATCATACTTGGGATATATTGGAAAAACCTGAGCATTTTGAGATATAATTATTTTAGAAGTCAGAGGTCAGATCGTCCTTACAGGACTGTCAGAAGTCAAACGTAAGATTTTGACAACGTGATGTTTTTATGAGTTGTTAGCAATCTGACAGCATAGCGTTCTGACCTCTGACAGCATAACGTTCTGACTTCTAAATTACAACGGTATTTCCGTAGAGTATTTCCGCACAGACAAACAAAATCTAGACTCCACTTTTCCTATATTACTCACCACGGAGAGTTTGTCTAATACGAATTGATTGTAGGCCTCTATATTCCCCAATACGACTTTTAAAACAAAATCAGCATCTCCGGAAACATGATAGCATTCCAACACTTCTTGGAATTCAATCACTTGCGCCACAAATTCCTCTACTTGAGGTCGTGCATGTTCTTTCAAAGAAATATGGACGAATGCGAACAATGTTTTTCCAACCTTCGCTGGATCCACCAAGGCCACATAGCGATCAATCACCTTTTCTCTTTCCATGCGCTTCATTCGATCAAAAATTGGTGTTGTCGACAAGTTTAGCTGAGCAGCTATTTCTTTTATAGTTAGGCGAGCATTTTGCTGTAGTAACTGTAGGATTTTTAGGTCAATGGTATCTAGCATAGGTAGAAGCGATAATTTTTTTCTTAAAAGTACAGGTATTACTACTTTAAAAGTAATATTATTCTTTCAAAATGTACATATAAAAAATAATTTCCTTCATTATAGCAATCAAACATAAAAATAATAGCAAGTCGTATCTTTGTTAGGTTGTAATTACTCGATAAATCAACAAGTTTAGTCAAACAACAAAAGTAGTTGACGTTTTTTACCACGGATTCACGGATTTAGGCTAAGAAGTTGTTTAAAAATGTATTTCGGGCTGCAAATAGCTATTGTAAGAACCTGAAAAAGACTTTTTTAAGCTCCGTAGCGCTGCTATGCAGCTTAAAAAAGTAATTCTCAGAACCTTTCACTAGCTATTTTCGCTTCCAAACTATATTCTTAAACAACTTCTAAGTAAAAACTTTATAATCCGTGAATCCGTGGTAAAAAATACACTAACAGTGTCAACTAATTGGATAAACTTGTCGATAAATCACTCGGTAAAAACTATAGATTAAATCAAAGTAAATATCATATCATCATGAATCCATGTTTTCTACCTGATCACTCTAGTATAAAAGAACTCACCAATCAATATGATAACCAAATTGCCAAAGTCGATTTCTTTAATAATCGGGTGAAGAATCAAATTAATATCTTGTTGGGGGAGACGTATGTTTTAACCGAAGTACTAGATGCATTCCAACAATTCTCTGCTGCCTTAGCTTCCTTAATTAATCCCAACATACCATTTGATACAGGACAGGTTAGAGAAAAAGTACTTACTAATAAATTCGATATTTATGATAAATATTTTGAAGTCAATCGGGTTCAAAATATGACCTATGGTCAATTCATTCAGCAATATCTGGATACAAGCGCAGAATTGATCAATGAGTTTCAATATACCTCTATGTCTAGAGGAGAGATTGCTTATATTTTAAAAGCATGGGAGGCTGCAAACGATATTTTATTAGCCAATCATGATGCAGTTCCAATAGACTTTCCACAAGCTAAGATAGTGGAAGTAGCTCCTAAAAATAATGAACAACGAGCCTTATATAGATGGAAATTAGCCCACCACGGATTTGCTGTTTTCCTAGTATTCTCTGGATATTGTTTTGAACAAGCCATCGAAGGAATAGAACAAGGGGAAGCCGATGATACTATAGCTGATTGGTTGGATAAAGGAGCACATTTATTTAGGGCAACTACTGCCTGTATGGAATTTGGGAATAGCTTTACGGCTACTGTTTACAGAAATGTGATCCGTCCTGACATGAGTAGAGCGAATGAAGAAGCGAATTTACCAAATGGGTTCTCAGGTACTCAAAATTTTGAGTATATTCAATGGAGAAAAATAAAAGTAAAACTCTTTAACACGATAAAGGAAAAACAAGAAACGCTATCCCCAATACTAATGGATAAGATGGAATTATTCAGAACCTATTACTTAGAGGATATGCACATCCATTCTATTATTGCAGGACGAATGGTAGGGATTGAAAAGTCTTTATTACAAGAAGGAATGGGGGCAAAGCGAGGAAAACCTATGTCTATCACAGCAGGAGACATGTTGCGAATGATGTCCGGTATGCGCGAGAAAGAGACTAATTTCATTATTGGAAGATAATTATTTTTTCACTTTCCAAATTATAAATGCGAGCACATTAAGTATTATCATGCTTGATAATGTAGGAACAATTGCTGCTGTCCCTGCATCCCCTCCAAAAAATACACTCACGACAATTTTTAGTAAATTTCCAATGTTCAATACTAAAAGACCTATCCAAAAACTCCTGTTCCAGAAAGCATAGAACAGTAAGAACAAAAATAGGAAAACTGTTATACTTAAAATAAGCAGGGGTTGTCGGTTGTTAGGATTGAAAAAGAGCTGCCGTTCCCAATCTAAATATCCAGATATCGTTTCTGATACTTCGACTGGTGGAGCAAACCAAAACAAGCTCGTCAATAACAAAGTCATGATGCCGATAATAAATCCAATTTTTTGTTTGTAGGCATAATAGCAAGCGGGAATAATAAAGAGAGGTCGGGAATACCAAGAAAATTGATTTTGGTGTCGATTCCATATCCAATCCCCGATGTGTACTCCACTGAGGTAAGCGTTAACTAAAAGGACAACGGAATAGCTAAGCAGTATTATTATACCCACCATAACTAAATCGTCAAATCGATATTTTGTCTTTAAATAGGATAATTTCATTGAGTTTTTTCTACAAAGAAAAAAAATAAGATCAATAATCCCTTACATATGGTAAGAAAGCAATTCGTGAACTGATAATCCTTTTCTTGGACAGCTTAATGAGACACTGTTGATAGCAATATAAGCAAGTATAATAGATAGGGAGAAATTTCTATTTATTGTATTTATACTTTCTAAAATTTTACTCACTTGCAATTAACTAAACTTATTTAGGAACAACCCTACTCTCTAAATAATTTTCCTATATTTGTTTTACTTAGAGACAAGACATAAATAACATTCCTATTTAACATTACAAAAATGAAATCCGTAGTAGTAAAACAACCTGGAGGCTTTGACAATTTAGTCGTGATTGAAAAAGAAGCTCCAACACCAAAAGCAGGAGAGATCTTAGTCCAATGGCATGCCACCTCTTTAAATTACCATGACTTTCTGGTTGGCGTGGGCGGCATACCGGTGCCTGATGGACGGATACCTATGTCAGATGGCGCTGGGGAGGTAATCGCTATTGGGGAAGAAGTAAATAATTGGAAAGTAGGAGATAAAGTCATGTCTTTATTTTTTCCTAATTGGAAAGAAGGCCGACCAGATTTCATCAAAATGGTATTGGTCAATGGGGAAACAGTTGATGGGTTTCTAACGGAACAAAGTTGTGTTTCAGCGGAGTCTGTCACAGCTATTCCAGAAGGCTATTCTTACGCTCAAGCAGCTACCCTACCCTGTGCTGCAGCAACTGCATGGAGAGGCTTAATGGTAGAAGGTGGCTTGCAAGCAGGAGATAGTGTCTTGATTGAGGGAACAGGTGGTATGTCTATATTTGGTTTACAATTTGCCAAAGCGGCAGGCGCTAAGGTATATGCAACTACTTCATCAGATGAAAAAGCAGAACGATTGGTAGATATGGGCGTGGAAGCCGTTGTCAATTATAAGGAAGACGAACGTTGGGGAAAGACGATTTCGAAATTATCTGGTGGAGGAGTTGATCATGTCTTAGATGTAGGGGGTGGAAGTACGATGAA